>JBDGPI010000181.1:2871-7525 GCA_042219765.1 Salsurabacterium abyssinicum (SeqCode) | reverse complement strand
CTCTGGCGTCCCGGCATGATGGGGGAAGCACTCGAGCCTTTCCTCGGTAAAGGGTTGCTGACCACCGACGACGAAACCCACGACCGCGCTCGCCGGTTGATGGAACCCGCGTTCCGACGGGATCGGCTCAGGAACTACACCGAAACGATGATCGAGGAGACCCGGGAAACGGTCGGGGAGCTCCAGACCGGAGACGAGGTTGAAATCTACGACTGGTCCCGGAAACTGGCGCTGCGCATTGCCTCGAAGGTCCTCCTTGGAATGGATGCCGAGGCGGAGTTAACGCAGAAACTCAGCCGAAACTTCGCGAACGGACTGGAAACGTACAACGTTCCGTTACATTTACAGGCTCTGCAGGGCCCCTTCACCCCCCGGTGGCAGCGCAAACGGGCCCGCAGTGCTATTCGGTCCCTGCTATCAACCGAAATTGAGCGGCGCCGCCGGACGAAGAACGGTGCCGAAAATATCCTTTCGATCCTGATTGAAGCCGAGGAGGACGGTGAATCCTTCAGCAACGAGGAGATAGCCGACCAGCTCTTCACGCTTCTCTTCGCGGGCCACGATACGACAATTTCAACGGTCAGCTGGATGGTCATGCTCCTCGGTAAACACCGGAACGTCCACGAGCAACTGGTCGATCACCTCAACGCCAACATCAACGGCCTGCCCACGGTGGACGATATCATGGACGGACTACCGTACCTGGACCAGGTCCTGGACGAAACACTTCGATTGTACCCCGCCGCCTGGGTCGGAGCTCGGCGCACGCGGGAGCCCTTTGAAGTTTACGGTGAGGTTATCCCCGAGGACACGGGAATCGCCTATACCTCGGCGGTAACTCACAGGATGCCGGAGTACTACGACGATCCGGAAATGTTCGACCCCTCCCGCTTTGAGCCGGACCGGAAGCGCAACCGACCGGCGGGGGCCTACGTCCCCTTCGGCCGGGGGCCCCGTACGTGCATTGGAATGAACTTCGGCAAGCTCGAAATCAAAACAATTATTTCAATTCTGCTAACAAATTTTCACCTCGAACTGCTACCGGGCCAGGATTTCACCCCCCAGTGGATGCCGACTTTAACCCCGAAGAACGGGGTTGAGACCAGAATTAAGGCTCCGAACGACTCCCTCATTTCACTGAATGATAATCCACCGGTGGATAGCCAACCCGAACAGGACGGTAACTCCGAATCAGGTAACTGTCCGGTTACCGGTTAAAGGGTCAAACTCGCCAGGAGCTCATCACCCGCCACTACTGACCTAAGCCCCTGTATCATCCCGTGGACTTAATTCTGGAACACTCCCGGTCTATGCCTTAAAGTAAGCATAGGTGCAATTTCAACCAGTTCAGAACCAGGATCGACGTGTTTCTAGTTCCCAAATTGGTGCCGGGAGTCATTGCCCATGCTCACGATGACCGATGTCTTTGACCCCATCGAGTGGGGCAAGTCCTTCATCGGCGACGGTCTACCCCCCGGACCGGACGATGACTTCTACACCGGGATTAATTTTGCCGTCGACGGTTATTTCGGCCGGATGAGGACCTTCATCGAGGCCTACCGGGAATTCGGCCCGGTCTTCACCGGCCGGTTCATTGGTTTCAAGATGGTCTGGATGATCGGCGCCGAGGCCAACCAGTACATGTACGTGGACAACTGGGAGGACTTCGCCTGGTGGGGTGAAAGCCTGGACGGACACCTGGCCGGCCTGATCGGGGAGGGTCTGCTCTCCTCCCACGGTGAAACCCACGACAAGGCGCGGAAACTGCTGGATCCTGTCTTCTCCAGGGAAAACCTTAAAACATACACTCAGCGAATGATCGATCAGACGGAAAGAAAAATCCAGGAGCTCGAGTACGGCCAGGAGTTCGATTTTTACGATTGGGCTTACGACACGGCCATTCTCAACGCCACTGCCTGTTTCATGGGAATGGACCCGGACCGGACGGACACCCGATACCTTCACGAACACTTCGATACCTGCGTAAAATTTTACCAGAAGCCTTTCCACCTGCAGGCCCTGCGTGGACCGTTTACCCCGTATGCTCAATTCAAGAAGGCCAAGGAAAAGCTCGATGACTTCCTCTACGATGAAATTGAGGCTCGACGACGGAACGGTGGGTCAAGCGTGGACAATATCCTCGATCGACTCCTGGAGGCGGAGGAGGAGGGCGAAACGTTTACGGACGAGGAGATCCACGACCAAATTATGACCCTTTACTGGGCCGGCCACGACACGACGACGTCCGCCGTCTCCTGGCTGGTGATGCTGCTGGGATTGAATTATTCGGTTTACGAAAAAGTCAAAAAGGAAGTCCGGGACCGTGTTGGCGATCAACCGGTCACCGTCGAGGAGGTTACGGACGGCCTACCCTACCTCGAAATGGCGATGGACGAAGCTTTAAGGCTATACCCGCCCGCGTGGGTAGCCATCCGGAAAGCCCTGAAGCCGTTTGAACTGTACGGTCACCGGATCCCCGAGGGCACTAACGTGGCCTTCAGCTCCATTTTGACGCATCGCCTTCCTCACCTGTACGAGCAACCCGAGGCCTTCCATCCCGAGCGCATGAAGCCGAAGAATAAGCGCGACCTGCCCCCCGGTGCTTATATCCCCTTCGGTCGTGGCCCACGAACCTGCATTGGAATGAACTTCGCCAAATACGAAATAAAACTGATCGTGGCGACGCTGTTAAGGCACTTCGATTTCGAACTGCTCACCGGTCAGAACTACAACGGTTACCCCGTGGCGACCCTCACTCCGGAAACCGTCGAGATACGGTTGAAGGAACCAACTGAGTCGAATCGGAGTGTTACCGTAAACGGTCAAATTAACCCTACGGACTCCGAACAGACCACCGACGCCGACTCCGGTGGCGAGAGTGACTGCCCCGTCCACTGAGGGCCCTGCGCCGGTAGCCCGCCACACAATTAGACTGACGAGAGCCTCAATACCGTCGGTCTCGACAGTCTTGTTTTCCGGACGGAACCTGTAAGAATATAGAATTCAACCGGCTAACTGCCCGTACCGAGGGAGACTAATTCCGAGCCTCAAGGCGGACCACTAAGATCATGGATATTGTCGACTACCTCGACCCGAACACCTATCGGTCCTTCTTCGACAACTACGTCTTCTACACCGATACTCCGCCGGAGGAAGAAGAGGCTTTCCAGCAATACCTCCGAAAAAACACCGTCCAGAGGGCGTTCCCCCTTTTCGGGTTCCTGGCGGTCATTGTGCTACTCTTCTGGCCAACGGATTTCTTCGTCTTCAGTGATCCCGAAATTTTCTGGACCTACGTCATCTGGCGAAGCTGCGTCGTCGGAGGCATTGCCGTCCTCCTGTTCGGCCTGACCGTTTCGGAGTTCATCCGGCGTCACGTCAACGTCTTCATTACCGGGATTATCCTCCTGATCTGTCTGGGGATTGGCTACGCCTTCGGCCGTGTCAGTGACCTTACCGAACCCTGGTTCTGGGTCATAGTCATTATTCCCTGGATAACGCTTTTCCTGGGATTGAAACCCCTTCAGCGGTTCATCGCTACATTCCTGTTAATCGCGGCCTACGGAACCGGATTCGTCCTCCCCTTCCCCGAACACCTTGCCTACGCCCGCCTCAACACCGTAATAATTCTCCTATCCGGCATGGTTTTTATGATCTCCGCCGCCGGCCACGTGCTGTATCACTTCCTCCGGCAAGACTTCTTCCACCAGAAAGAACTGGAGGAGAAGAAAAAACAACTACGTTACCTCGCCCGCTACGACCAGCTTACGGACCTCTACAACCGCCGGGTCTTCGAGGAGGAACTCGAAAAGGAATTCGACCGGACCCGGCGCTACGACCACCCCCTGACCATACTCATGATTGACCTTGATCACTTCAAAAAAATAAACGACACCTACGGGCACCAGGCCGGTGACGAGGTACTCGAGGTCTTTGGCCAACTGATTGACGATTCCACACGGAGCTCGGACATCGGTGGCCGCTACGGCGGCGAGGAATTCTGTGTTGTCCTGCCCGAAACCGATTCATCCCAGGCCAAAAAGACGGCGGAGCGGCTTCGAAGCTCGCTTGGGGAGCATACGTTCACGTCGGACGACGGGGAGGAGTTCTCCGTAACATGCAGTATCGGGATGGCCGAGCGTAGGAAAGGAATGGACGACTTCACCGACCTGATCAAGGCCGCCGACGAAGCCCTCTACGCAGCTAAGGACCAGGGACGGAATCGTATCGTCTCAAACGCCTGAACCATTCGGCTCCCGTTGCTCAAACCGGCCAACAAAACCTGATCTGCTTCACCGGACGAACCAGACGATGGGTCCAGGTCCCAGAGTTCAACCGGTTTCACTCAGAGTAAGTTCAATTTCCTACCTGCCCCTCCTTCCGGGAGACCGAGGAAGTCTTACAATCCCGTTTATGCGCGGTTAGACCTTAGTCGTTTAATTTCCTTCGAGGGGTACTATGGACATCGTCATTGCCGGGGCCGGACAGGTCGGGCGACACGTCGCCCAGAGTCTATCCCAGTCGTTTGACGTCGCCTTGATCGACCTGGATCCGGACCGGGTAGAGACCGCCCAGTACGAATTGGACGTCATGGGAATTGAGGGGGATGCCACGGATATCAGGACCCTCAAGAAAGCCGGCGTCGCCGATTGCG
>JBDGPI010000181.1:1677-2861 GCA_042219765.1 Salsurabacterium abyssinicum (SeqCode) | reverse complement strand
AACATCGTTATCTGCGGGATGACAAAAATTCTGACCGACGCCTTCTCGATCGCCCGAATCAATCAGACCAACCTCGTCCGCAGCTGGCGGCAGGGCAAGCGCTCCCTCGGCGTGGACTCCATGATCGGGTCCAACTTCCTGACCGCCCGGGCCATTACCCAGATAATCGGGTTGCCATCGGCAATGGACGTGGATACCTTCGTCGACGGACGCGTGCACATGGCGGAATTTCTACTTCCTGAGAACAGCCCCCTGGAAAACCAGTCAATAGAGGAGATTAACGCCGCCGGCAACTTCGAGGAACTCAACGTCATGGCGGTTTTTTCGGAAACTGAGGAGGAGATGGAATTCAAATTTCCCCGGGGGGGAACCATCGTCAGTCCCTCGGACCGCATTCTGGTAGCCGGCGGCATGAAAGCCATCCACCGGTTCTCCCAGATGATCACTCCGGACAAACAGAACGGGGACTCGGGTGAAGTCGTCGTTCTCGGCGGAGGGGAAGTCGGGTTCCAGGTCTCCCGGATCCTCGAGGACACTAACTACACCGTTCGCTTAATCGAGCACGACGAGAAAAGGGCCCGTACCCTGGCCGAGGAACTCCCCTCGACGCTGGTCCTGAACCACGACGCCGAGGACTCAGAGTTTTTGCTCGAGGAACACCTTGATGAAGCGAACGTCGTGGTGGCCGCCCTCGGTAACGACGAAAGCAACCTGCTGGTCTCGCTGCTCTCGAAACAACTCGGTGCCAATCGTGCGGTCTCCGTGGTCAAGAACCAAAAATACATCGACCTCTTCGAGCAGGTCGGACTCGACGCGGCCATTAACCCCCGGTTACTGACGGCCGAAGAAATAACCCGGTACACCCGAGCCGATGGCACGGAGAACGTAGCCCTGCTGAAAAGCGAACACGCCGAGGTCCTGGAATTTGAAATTGACCGTGACAGCCCCATTGCCGACCGGGAAATTCAATCGATCACGGATGATCTGCCGAGGGAGGTCGTCTTCGGAGCCATCATCCGGGACGACGACTTCATACTCCCCTGGGGGAAGGTTGTTATTAAGCTCGGCGACCACGTCCTGTTACTGGTGGCAGCCGACAAAGCAGCGGAACTCCAGGAACAAATTTAACGAACACCGTGACCATTCGAGTCGACTACCAATCGGTCCTGAGTCTCACCGGGACG
>JBDGPI010000181.1:619-1667 GCA_042219765.1 Salsurabacterium abyssinicum (SeqCode) | reverse complement strand
GGTTCTCCCTGACACTTATCGTGCCGTCGGGAGTAGCACTTCTGTACGGTGAATCCCCGAACTCCTTCCTGATTACCCTTGCGATAGCATTCGTGGCGGGCTACGTCCTGGAACAACTCGAGGACGATCCGGACCTGGCGCCCCGGGACGTTTTCTGATGGTTTCGCTGTCCTGGCTAATAGTCAGCCTGATTGGGGGCCTCCCTTACCTAATTGAGGGCAATGGCAGCGTGGCCAATCCCCTTAACGCCTTCTTCGAAAGCATGAGTGGCTTTACGACAACGGGATCAACCGTGATGGCGACAATTTCCTTCGAGGCTCACGGACACGGGCTTTTGATCTGGCGGCAGTTGACCCAGTGGCTCGGCGGCATGGGAATTGTTGTTCTCGGGGTTGCCATCCTGCCGAAGTTAAGCATCGGGGGCGCCCAGCTGATGCAGCAGGAAGCTCCCGGCCCCAGCCTTGAGAAACTCACCCCTCGAATTGTTGAGACCGCTCGACGGCTCTGGTTCCTCTACCTTGGCTTCACCCTGGCCCTGGTGGTTCTTCTCTACGGTCTCCACCAGGTCGGTCAGGCGCCCAATATGACGCTTTACGGCGCGTTTTCGCACGGGTTGACCTGCCTCCCGACCGGAGGGTTCTCGCCGGAGGGCCGAAGCATCGAAGCCTTCAGCCCGGCCGTTCAGTGGGCCATTATTCCCTTCATGATCATTGCCGGGAGCAACTTTGTTCTCCTCTGGTTCGCGTTCTCCGGGCGGGTCAAGAATCTCTACCAGAACCAGGAATGGCAGGCTTACATAGGGTTCATCCTGGGATTTGCCACGCTCGGGTTTATCCTGATTCATACCCTTAACCCCCTCCAGCAGACCGTCGAAGGATCGTTTCGGGAATCACTCTTTCAGTTCACCTCCGTGATTACCACGACCGGTTACGCCAGCATGGACTACAACAACTGGAGCAGTCCCCTGCAGGGATTGCTCTTTTTCGCCATGTTCGTGGGGGGATCCGCCGCCAGCACGGGAGGATCCGTTAAAATTGTCCGCTGGATG
>JBDGPI010000181.1:0-609 GCA_042219765.1 Salsurabacterium abyssinicum (SeqCode) | reverse complement strand
GGCCCGGGAGCTCTTCGAAGTCATACATTCCACGGCCGTTCGACCGGTCCGGCTCGGCAAGCAGGTTATAGAGGAATCAACGATCCGTAGTATCCTGATGTTCATTCTCCTCTACCTGATGATTTTCTTCGTGGGGTCCTGCGTTATCGTACTGGACTGCCACTACCACGGAATCAAGCTCTCTTTTCTGGAGGCCGTCGCCGGCTCGGCCACCACGCTCGGCAACGTCGGTCCCGCCTTCGGCATGGCCGGTCCGATGAATAATTTCCTGGCCTTCCCACCCGTCAGCCGACTGACGATGATACTGCTTATGTGGCTCGGCCGACTCGAGCTCATAACCGTTCTCGTTATTTTCTCCCCCGCCTACTGGACCTCCTAACCGGAGCTGATTAACGGTGGTAGAAACCCCTCAACCCTTCGAAATGAAGAATTATTTGTCCTTTATGGAGGAAATTTACGTTTAAATTTCCCGAAACCATGTACTATCTGCCATGATAGGTATGATATGTGTGATTGACTTACCAGACCGGACTTGAACGACCTGTCGGGAGGAGTCCCTGGTTTTCATCAAAGGCTGTCAGTCCGCAACTCTGGTTACCCCAAAAAATT
>JBDGPI010000180.1:1971-3299 GCA_042219765.1 Salsurabacterium abyssinicum (SeqCode) | reverse complement strand
TCCGACAGGACTCTCACCTGCTGGGATCAATGACCTTCTTGTGGCATACTGAATAGTATAGGCTAAATACTTACATACACTCATTTTTCTTACGTAACAAATCACTCGAACTTGACAGTAACAAGAACCCCGTTTGAAATTAGGACACTTATCTTATCGGTGAACCCTAATTGGTGTGAGTTACGGTGTATGTTTTAAACCAATGTTGGGGCGACCGCCTAACCCTTCAAGTCCATTTTGCCGTGGATGGATAAAACTAAAGGCTGAAATAATTCTCAGGTAAGTGTCGCCGCGTGCAATTTGTCACATTACATCGAGCTCATGCTAACATTTTTAGTTCTTTGTTATGCTTACACAGGACCGCGCATTAATGCCTGCGTGTAAACCTTAAGCTTGCGGACTTGGTTGGAGTTGGGCTGTGGGCTGTCTGGTTTACTCCTATGGCACAGCAGTACGTAACTCATTCCATTTGATCTAATTTAAAAAATTTACGTTGCTTTATTGAAAAACCATTATTCAAACCTTCTTCCAAATAAAAACTGATGTGAGAAATTTCACACCCTTGATGACCGCTTATTATTTGATTTTCCCTCCATAACTTCATACCTTATAGGATAAGATAGAGTATCATTTCCAGTGGTTTCTGTGTTACTAAGATGCATTGATATGCATAGTTGTTTAATTACATCATTGTACTCACACCTCGATAATTTATTTATTCCAATGTATGGAGTGTAATCGTTTGTCTCCGTTTGGCGTAAAACTTGAGTCGTTCCTTGGTATTATGCTTTTTTCTGTGGTATTTCTGTCCCTCTCCACTCCGTTAACAGCCCAACAATTACCGGAAGTTGAGACGCAGGGAGATCAGGGCGTCAAGCGACTGGCCAGTAAGGAATATCTTAAAGTACGTAACCTCAAGGGGAGAGCGATTGCGAGAGGAAACCAGCAAGGTGGAATGCAGGTCTTGTCGGAAGGGGACACGGTGACACCGAATCAGCGTGTATTGACGGCGGAAGGTTCGACGGTGACGCTCACAATCCCTGGGGTCTCGGTGGTGCAACTGGGAGAAAACGCTGAGATGAACGTGCAATCGATTACGCGCACAACAGCGACTGAAGGGATGCTTACCAAGCAAAAGGTCAATAAAAACGAGGTGGATCTGGAAGTTTTGCGAGGGAAGGTGCGAAACAGTCTTCAGAAATTAAAGAACACGAACAACGATTACGACGTACACATGATACGATCGGTGGCCGGGGTCAGGGGTACAACGTTTCAATGTGAAGTTAAAGCAACCCGTGAAAGCTGTGCGGTCTTAGACGGGCAGATCC
>JBDGPI010000180.1:1621-1924 GCA_042219765.1 Salsurabacterium abyssinicum (SeqCode) | reverse complement strand
AATTCTCCGCCGCGGGGGCTCCGTGCCGGGGACGTAACTTGAAAGCGGGTCAACAGAGTTCAATTTCCGAGGGGGAGGCCAAACCCTCTAAACCGGAACCCATCGACACGGGAACCGAGAAAAATTTGCAGTCCTTCAAGAAGGAAGCCGAACAAATCCTGTACGAACCTCCACGCATAACAAGTTTATCGCTTGGCGAGGCATCATTTGAGAAGGATGGCAAAGTTTGGCGCGTTCAGTCCTCTTATAAACAGGCACGGAAACTGACGTTAAGCGGAGAGGCGGAGGCGCCCACGGAAGGAA
>JBDGPI010000180.1:930-1572 GCA_042219765.1 Salsurabacterium abyssinicum (SeqCode) | reverse complement strand
TCCATCGAAGTGACGCTTAATGGGGAAAAACAGACCTACTCGGGTGCTTCGTTTGAACGATCGTTTACCCCGCAGGTTCCGGGCGAGGGACAGACGAGGTCACTGGAAGGTTCAATTCGAATCCGGGACTCCTCCGATACCCTGCATAAAGCAATACCATTCGTGATTCAGCTGTCCCACCCGATTGAGAGTGGGGCTCTACCGTCGGGGCTGACCCCCGGGAATGTAGAGGTCAGCAACATCCGGCTCGGCGACCAGCCGATCGACGAGCTATCCTTCCCCCTCCGCATGAGCAGTCGGGATTTTATGAACCAGGCGTTAGGTAAATCCGCGGATACCAACGTATTAACTCGAAAGGGGATTACCGTACGAGGGGAAGCCACTGCTGACACCCCAATTGCCGGGGTCGCTTACAGCTTCGACGGCGGTGAATACTGGTACTCGGCGGATGGAAACGATAAGTGGCGGTTTATTATTCCGAAGCGTCAACTGAAACAGTCGGATCGACTGGAAGTATTGATCGTAGCCTGGACGGAAGATCAATACGTAAGCACCGAATCCAGAATTGGCCCGATCCGGTTTCGCCAGTCGCAGACGGCCATACCGACGGACTTATCCTCGGGTGAGGTCACGGTGGGAGTT
>JBDGPI010000180.1:592-860 GCA_042219765.1 Salsurabacterium abyssinicum (SeqCode) | reverse complement strand
GGTGGGGCATGGACCTCTCTGAAAGCCACCTCCTACAATAACTGGGCCATTGATATCCCGGTGGGATCCTCTTCTCGGGATTACACTGTGGAAGTCGTGGCCTGGACGGGAGCCAAGATTGGTAGTCCTCAGACCTTTGGTCCCGTGGAATACACTTACATTGAACCCACCGTTCCGAACGATTACGAGGACGGAAACGTCCCCGTGACAGTTTCGACGATTGAGTCTAAAAGCGTTGGTGACCTGAACTTTCCCTACACACTGTATA
>JBDGPI010000180.1:0-582 GCA_042219765.1 Salsurabacterium abyssinicum (SeqCode) | reverse complement strand
GCAGTGGTATTACCATCGAAGGTACGGCCTCGGCCGACTCAACCATCGAAGCGGTAGCTTACAGCCTGGATGGAGGCAATACGTGGAAACGTGCCGAAGGCGGAGAAAACTGGTACTTCAACATCGCCCCGGAAGGAACGAAAAAATACAGCCAGATTCAGGTCAAGGCCTGGACAACGGGCGGTGTAATGGGATCGGCGGTTGAGCTGGGGACGATTCAATACGACCAGCGAACGTACAACCGAGTCTTTCGAGACAAGTTCCAGGACGCGTTTGACGGACTGGCCCAGTCGAACACGGACCGGTTTATGAAACACGTCCATTCGAACTTCTTCTATCGAAGTTCCACGCTTGGCATCGAGGAGTCCAAGAACCAATTTGAGACTCGACTGTCGGATTTTATCAATGGAGTCCGCAACCTGACGGTGGATCGCCAGATTAACCAGATTCTCACGGGACCGTCGGGTGGGGAAATTAAGTTTTTCCTCGAGGTACGGGGAACGGACGATCGATCCGGGCGTCCGTTTATCATGGAAGCATCTTCGGCAACACTTCAGCTCACACGCAACGCGGACGGTACGT
>JBDGPI010000179.1:1334-3547 GCA_042219765.1 Salsurabacterium abyssinicum (SeqCode) | reverse complement strand
TCAATGTCTTTTCTTCGGTGGGAGCTGCCGCTGTGCCAGGAAACGGTCAGTTCCTCCAGTGTCTCGACTGAACCGGTCCCGAGGTGGATTTCAGCGGGTTGCTGGCGCTTGTATCCCGTTCCAGTACCAATTGGTACGCGGATGGTCCGGGAGGGAAGTTCAAGGGTAAGGTACCCCCCCTGATAATAACGGGGGTCATCAACGATAAGCCGTATCCAGTTGTACCCGGGGTTTGGTTTATTTGTCTCAAGAACGTCGTATTGTCCCGTGAAGGACGAAGTCACGATTTCAAGGTAGCCGTCCCGGTTAAGATCAACGGCTACCACCCCACGACAGTCTCGCCGTTGATCATCCAGATACTGCGTGGTGTACTCAGGCGGCTTTCCTGATCGGCGGTAGAACACCGGAAAACCAAGCCAGTCCCGGAGTTCAGGAAAAAGTTCATGGTTTCGGAGTGGTTCCGGAACCGAGGTATCCTGACTAACGTGCTGCTCCAGCAGTGACGCTAAATCCGGCGTGCTTAAATCAAAGACCCTCATTTTGATCCCCGGTTTTAAGTAGTTCTGACGGCATTGAAAAATCCCCCTCCGGGACGAATTGGAGAAATCGGCAAAGACACTCCCCCATCCCCAGCCCCCGGACTGAACACCGGCCTCGGCAGCCAGGTCACGGAAATGGCCCCGTCCCTGGTTCAGTAGCAGATTGTGCCCGTCCGGTCGGGACGTAACGAGGAATCGAAAATTCTCCAGGTTAAATATTGGACTTTCGGGGGGGACAAAGATATTGCTAACAAACACTTCAGGACGGCCGTCGTCGTTAATATCCGAGACCGCCGACGACATCCCATTCCGGTCCGTCGCCGCAGGAAGGTACCTGTGGGTGAAATTGCCGTTACCTTTGTTCACGTAAAGGGAATCGCGGTAAAAATCGTTTGCAACGTGAATATCCAGCCAGCCGTTTCCCGTGAAATCCGTACTGCTTGCCGCCAGGGAAAAGTGGTTTCTGCGAAGCTCCGGAGACTTAACAACACGGAAGCCACCGGAACAATCCCCCAGCAATAAATAATTTTTTCGTCCCGAGTCATCCCAGGACCCCGACGGAAGGGACTTGCCCAGACGGTAGTATTTATGACGCCTGGGGGCATCGGGATTCTTCGCCTGGGACGAATACTGGAGGACGAACAGATCCGGACAGCCATCGCGATCGTAGTCACCAAGGGTGAGACCCGATCCCGAGTTGAGGACAGGGCTATCAATCACCGTTACCCTGGCGTAACGACCACTATCATTTTTCAGAAGACGAAGCGGGCCTTCCTGTGGGACCAGTATCAAGTCCTTCCACCCGTCTCGGTCTAAATCCGCAAACCCGGCCGACGCGACCTTGAAATTTATGTCCGGAATCGGGGCGGACTTAAGCGTATCGTCACGATTAACGAGTAGCGCCGGGCTGGCCCCACCCGTCAGGAACAGGTCGGGACGACGGTCGTTGTTGACGTCGGCCGAGAAAACCCCCTGGTTGTCGACGTAGCTGGGTGCCAGCGGACCGGGGCTCGATTGGTCGGCGGCCCGATAATCCAGGTTCCAGGAACGGGTCGCCTGCTCGAACGTCAGCGAACGGGTATCATGCACCCCACCACCCATGGTCCAAAAGTATACGAAGCCAGCCATCAACGGGAGAGCCAGCAAAAGGAGAAGATTCCTACGGTTCAAGAGAATTCGGAAAGCGTGCCGTAACTGCCGGCGGTGCTCACAAAGGATACGGATTGACCTGAAACACAAATAGGACGGTTCATGGCATCAACGAAAACCCCTTCGGCAATCAATGCTTCGACCGGATAGCGAAGTGTGCTCCGGAGACCGGGTGGTCATCGATCAGTTTTTATTAATGTTACTGAACACGGTTCTACTGTAAAAGCACAACGTCACAACGAGCCTAGACGATTGAGGGCAAAATGCTAATGCCCAGCAGCCGGAAGTGGAATACGTTCGGCCTTCGTAGCTCCTTCCTCGATCAAATATCGCCGGTTTATGCTCACGTCATCGTACTGATCCACCGAGCCGGGTATCGGCCAGTGGATTATCACCCTCCGAATTGTATCGATTGAGCCCAGCCCAATTTCTACTCTGAGAGTGGATGCCCCAAAACTTCCTCCCGTGGAGACCCGCTTATGGATGGATCGCGTCCCCGATGCCGTTTCCCCGACGATTTTAACC
>JBDGPI010000179.1:0-1313 GCA_042219765.1 Salsurabacterium abyssinicum (SeqCode) | reverse complement strand
GGAGTCCCGGCCAAGAAGACGGAGCTGTATCCAGTTATTCTCGTTGCCACGGTTTCGGTAAAGTACATTTTTGGACGCATCGACCGGTAGAACCCCTCCCCTGGTCTGGTAGAGATCCGAGAAACCGTTGTCGTCGAAGTCACCGAAGGCAACGGCGTGTCCCTTCCCGAGGTGCCCAAGGCCGTAGCGTGTCGTACGATCGACGAAAGAGTTACCGGCACCACTACCGAAGAATCGGTTCGGAACGAGGGCGGACAGGGCCGGCGAACCAGTTCCAAGGTAGACCCCGGGGAAACCATCGTGGGTTAAATCACCGTAATTAGAACCCATCACATGATGAATACCGGTCAGGTTCGACCGCCGTGAAACCTCTTTGAAGGTTCCGTCACCCTTATTGCGGTACAGTGCGGGCCGGGCGTTCCGCCGTGTCGATGATTCTCCAAGCTGCAGTTGGGCCGCGGCGACGGCGGGCGAATTCCCGACCCGGTTAAAATTTGCAACAAAGATATCGTCGTTTCCGTCGTTATTGTAATCCCAGAACCAGGTTGCAAAACTGTTCTTCGGACCACGGACTCCAGCCCGTCCAGCGGCCTTCCGGAAGCTCCAGTCGGAGATGGAGTTACCACCCTCGTTGATATATAATTTGTTGTTTCCACGGTATATTGAGACGTAGAGGTCCGGGAGTCCGTCACCGTTCACATCCCCCCAGCTTGCACCTTTTACCCAGTCATTCAGGGTTAGACCAACCCGCTCGGAGACGTCCACAAACGAGTCACCGGCTTGATTAAGGTAGAGTTTCGATGGCTGATCCCGGCCCGAAAGAGCCTCGTTGCCGATAAAAACGTCAACCCAACCGTCGCGGTTAAAGTCCGCCACGGCGGCCGTCTGTGTCGGTTGCTGGGTCAGAAGGCCGGTCCGTCGAGTGACATCGGTAAAGGTACTATCACCGTTATTCCGCAGGAGGGTGTTCGGGAGATCACCCGGCCGGCTCTGTGGCCAGGCACCACGAAGCACAAGGAGATCCATGTCCCCGTCGTTGTTGTAATCGAAATGCTCGAGATTCAACCCACCGACGAATCCATTTAACCCCGCTTGCTGTGTCGAATCGATGAACCCCTCACCGGTGTTGACGAAAAATTTAAGCGGGTCCTCCAGCGTCCGGCCGGACGCGATGATATCCAGGCGGCCGTCGCCGGTAAAATCCTCGAAGCTTGCCCCCCCGGCATGACCGATAACGTTTACCGGAGACCCTGGTGAGACCGGGCTCAACAGGCTGTTCCCGGATCCGGATCTGTTACGATTGCCAACCGGCA
>JBDGPI010000178.1:0-5865 GCA_042219765.1 Salsurabacterium abyssinicum (SeqCode) | reverse complement strand
TTTGGGGGATGTTACTCTTCCCACCGGTACTCTGGATGTGCCGGGTACTTCAGTTTTCCCGACTCCAGACCCTGATGGTGAGCTGGTGGATCGCCGTCTCGTCATTTTTCGTTACGCTAAGCCGCTGGATCCGGATGTACTCGATGTTTTTGCCGGTTTTTCTCACCTGGGTTATCTGTCTTTATAAGTTCATCGAGGCCGAAAGAACCAACTCTCGCATTTTATATGGAGTTTTGTCCCTGGTTCTTGGAGTGTTTAGCCTCCATCTACACCTGTTAACAATTAGTATTTTACCGGCCGTTTTTATCTACTGGCTGCAATCCAAGAGGTTTGAGAAAACGTTTAAATGGAGTCGTTTGCTGCTTGTTGGAGCGGTGCTGGTCGTGGTCGGAATACCAGGCCTTATGATTGGAAAAGACTTCCTGAACCCGGGCCATTACTTAAGCTTGAATCACCTCTATGTTTCGTACCTCGTGTATGAACCAATGGGATGGATCTTAGGATCGGTTTTCATGGGAACGGCGGTTCTTTCGTCCCCGAAAAGAGAACCCCGTGGATTCCTCCTCCTGATTATTGTGATCACGCTTCTTCTGATGGTTTCATTGACCCGACGATACGAGGCTTATCGTTACGTCTCTCATCTAATCTTACTCTCGTACTTTCCAATTTGCTGGGGGTTCTTCGAGGTTCTTGAGTCGCTTGGTGATCGGGGCGGGAAATTGAGTGGGATTCTGGTCCTCGGTCTTGGATTTGGGTTGCCCCTGTGGGAGTTCGTTCTCTGGATACCGGAACTATGGAATGGCTACATGGGAAGCCTCTATTCACACATAAGAATTATTACGTTGTTGCCCGTGGTCCATTAGAGGCCTGGACTGGTCTTAACTATGGTAAATGCTCCCTTTCTACTCCTGGTGGTGGCATTGTCAGCCACCGTTGCAGGATGGGCTTACCCTGGTGATTTACCGGGGTCCCCGATAAGAGTCTACTATCCGACGGTCGGGTTACTGGTTGTTCTTTTTCTCGGAAACTTTGTTCAATACGTGTTCATTTTTTCGCTATTTTTGACAGCTATCACAGGATGGGGGATAGGCTATTCCCTGGCCAGGGTGGATATAAATACGCCTACAGTTCGGAAACCCCGTCTTTCAACGGCCTGTTTTCTTGGTTTGATGGTAATAGTTTTATTGCTCGGGCTGTACGTTCGATGGAATCAACTCGGCGATTATGGCTTGAGACTGGACGAACGTTTCCATTACCGAACCGCACTTGGTTATCTTCGCAGTGGGCACTTCAATCAGTGGAACTTCAGTACTTCATCGCCTGGGTCCAGCTACCACAGGGCTTTTTTGTATACGTGGCAGGTGGCCCAATCCTTTGAACTTTTTGGGGTCTCCCTATGGGCTGGGCGGCTCGTGTCCCTGTTCTGGGGGATGCTTCTTGCGGTTCCTCTGTACTGGGTGGGGTTCCGGCTGGGATTGAACCGTTATTGGCTTTTAGCGTTACTTTTGAGTGTCATGCTATCGCCTTACGCGATTACGACCAGCCGGTGGCTACGGTTGTACTCGATGTTTTCCGTTCTTTTTGCTCTATGCACGGTGATTTTGTACGAACTCTTGAGTGCCACCCGCTGGGTTAATCGGCTGCAGTGGGGAGTCTTTCTGATCCCAGTAGGACTTATGGCCGTCGAGACGCATCTGTTGACCTTGACTCTTGTCATTTCGGTTTTCCTGTTTCTGCTTGTGGAAAACATTTCAAGCTTCGGGGACTTTGATGCGGCCAGTGAACCCTTCGGAGTTACAATCAGTATTGTCCTGGCGTCAGGGGCCGTAATTGGACTGATTTTTACCGGCGGAACAATTTACCAGGAAATCAATGAAGGTATTCGGGTCAGCCTCATGTATTCGACGACTCTCTACGGGGACCTATTCGGTTATAGTGCCGGTGCTTTAATTTTTCCTCTGGTCATTTTCACCGGTCTCAGGAAACCGTTTGAACGGTACCTGTGGTGGGTGATACTTCCCCCGGTATTGATTCTAATGTTTGCCACGGATCGATTTTATCAGTTTCGATACGCCGGACATCTTGCTTTGCTTACTCTCCCGATGTTTTATCTGGCCGCACAACGAATCGTCAATTGTGCACTGGAGTCTGGAGAAACGATTGTGGCCACGGTCCTGGCTGTCGTATTTCTGGCAGCTCCCTTGAAGAATTTACCGTACCGACTTACCTATATCCGGGACGGAAATATGGGCTACGTCGGTTTTCGAGGAGTTCAATCACCCCATTACCGTGATTTTTTAAAGACTATAACTCCACTTTTGGACAGCAACCATCAGGTCCTTACGCTTCACTTTTACGGCAAGTACATAGCGGATCTGCGACAAACAGGTGCCCTGGTTCAATCAATCTCCAGTCCAACCCGTGAGGCTGTTATGAGTGCAGTTGAGGACCCAACTGGGACCGGATCGCCATTTCACCAGTGGCTTATACTTCCGGATCACGCCAGAAACTCTTTTAGCGACAATTTTTTCCGGGACCTTGATCAAAAATTCAACGATCTCGATGTCCCGAATTACTGGCAACTGTCAGTTTATTATCGGAGGACTGGAACTGTTCCAGGGGATCCAGATCGAACCGGAGCTCCGATTCACCAAACGGAAGGGGACCCCCCATGACGTATTTTGTTGCTTACTCCCCCGTTATCGTCTTCACCTCGACCTTAGCGGCTTTTCTTGCCGCGCGGCTCCTTGTTACAGGACTGGGTTTCAACCGAAAAAAGACTGATACCTTAGTTTTGATTGCCGCTTTTCTTGTTGGGCTATCGGGATTGGCCAGTGTTCTTGTAATTCCGGTTGGTTACAAAATGCTTGTTGGGATTCTCACCGGTGTACTTGCAGGTTGGTCCTTACGGGACGATGATCAACTGCAATACCTCCTCCGATGTCCCAATTGGTTTTACCTCAGTACCCTGGTCCTTATTCTGCTGCTGGCATTTTTCGTCCGATATAACCAGATCGGAGAGTTCGGAATTCGGATTGACGAACCGAAACACCTAAAGACGGCGGTGGGTTATCTACGAACCGGGGAGCTTCGTAAATGGAATTTTTCGGATGGTGTCATCGGAGATTCTTACACGCGAGCCTTTCTTTTCACGAAAATGGTTGCGTGGAGCTTTACAGTACTTGGGCCCGGTTTATTTCAGGCTCGCCTGGTGTCTCTGGTATGGGGTTTGCTCCTCTTCGTGCCGCTGTTCGGACTGACGAAGATTCTTGGAATGCGAAAATCTGAGTTGCTTATTCTGTTTTCGTGGGTAGCGTTCTCCCCCTATTTAATTGCTTCCAGTCGATGGGTGCGTTTCTACAGTTTTTTCACCACACTGATTGTGTCCGTTCTCATTTGTTTCTACTGGTTTCTCTACCACGAAAACGATCTGTACGCCTACAGTGCGGGAGGTGCAGGGCTGCTCTTCATGACGGTTGCCCTGCACCTTCAATTAATTGGCCTTCTGCCAGTTGCCGGAATCCTGGTGCACGTGGTCATTCAGTCCTATCGTAACCCCGACGATAATCCCATTTCTTATGATCGGATTATGATAGGTGGCGCAGTCACGCTTGGCTTACTCGGATTCATAGTCACTCCTCCCGGTCGATATTTTTTCTATCTTTCGGACTCCGGTTCGGCGGTAGGAGAACTCGCGAACCAACTGACGTTCCGACCGTTGTACGCCGTCTATTTGCTCGGCGAACCGTTTGGATATTTACTCGGAGGTTTAATAACAGCTGTACTGCTGACGCCGACGGATCGAAGTAACGAATACAGGTATTTCTTCTGGACGGTCTTTTTACCGGTCCTTTGCTATCTGTTTGGCGCTCGACGGTATCCCCAGGTCAGGTTTATCGGATACCTCTATCCCATAACATTTGTCCTTTTTCTTGATGGTGCTCGTCGCCTGATTGCGGGGGTGAAAACCACCAGCCGGATTGTGTCCCTGCTGCTGTTTATTCTGGTGGTTTTGGTCGTTCCGTTCCATGATCTACCGTCGGATTTAAATCGACTCTGGGCCGGGGAAATGGGGTACGTTGGATTTCCGGGAACCGCAAGTCCCAAGTACAAAAACTGGATCAGGGATTTTCCCCAGTTTGTTACAGGTCGGGATTCTGTTATTGGCTATAATCTTCCTGATATTTACGCTCCGGCCATACAATCGTCCGGTGCAAACGTTCACTGGGTGGCAAGAAGTAAACGGCCCCAGCCGGAGATTAGTCTTGCGGAGATCAAACGATTCGAGGCGGAGAGCAGTCGGGTTTGGCTCATAACATTACGTCGTTTTCACGGGCTGGGGAAAGACGTATTACGATATTTGAATTCAAACTACGAGAAAATTTCCGCCCCATCCGATTACGGAAATTTGGTCATCTATTACAGGGATAGTGAAAACCGATGATTAATACCTCATCCTATCGAAAAGGGATGTTTCGGGTTTTCTTAGCAGCCTATTTTTTGCTTTACATAGTGCCATCAACCCCTTTCTTTTTGCCGGAGACCCTCCTTTTACTCTCCTTTTTGACCTTCGTGATAGTCGAGGATCCGGATTGGTCGAGCTGGTGGCAGGATTCAATACTATTCTGGCTGGCCGTCTTTTGTGGATGGATGTCGTTAACTTCATTGATAGATGGTTTTTTTCTTACGGGTTACTATCGAGAGTGGTTCGAGGCAGGGGTTCTTGTGCCCGTTCTTGCTTTGTTTAAAACCCTACTAATCAGGCCGTTAATGGTCGTTTTTATGCTCGTTCATCTCCTTAAGGACGACAGTGACCAGGAAAGGCTTTTCATCAAAGGACTCCTGTTCCTCGTCCTGGGTAAATTGTTGCCGCTCGGATACGTTGATTATATTCAGAACACGGGATGGTTGACCGGTCATCATTTTACGGCTTACGCCCACTATAATTTGACCGCTTCGCTTCTGAATTTATTTTTCCCCTTCATTCTCTACGAGATGTATTCGGCCAATCGGTTGAGTACTCAATTTCTCTGGATTGTCCTTTTCTACGCAAATTTTAATGCCGTGTACATGACACAGTCCAGGGGTGGAATTATAGCCATGTTTTTCTCACTGGGAGTGTTTGGTCTGATTTTCCTGGTGAGCCGGTTTTCAACTAAAAACCTTTCCTGTACTACGGCCCTTGCAGTCGGGGTTATATTTTTTGCGTGGATCAACCCGGCAGGGGATTACACGGCGAAACGGTTCGACAAAACTCAATACTCCGGGGTCGAAGACTCGGTAAAGAAAACGCTGCAAACCGGGAGTCCGGTTAGTGGTTTATCGGGCCGGGTTACCCATATCTGGCCACGAACCCGTGAGGTGTTCCTTGAACAGCCCTGGATTGGATACACGCTGGATTCCTACCGAAATCTGATGTTGGAGACCTTTGGTTCCGAACTCGAGTTTGATCCAACGCATCCGCACAATTTTTACCTGCAGTTACTTTTCGAGGGAGGAATTATTGGCTTTATCCTGTTTCATATACTGGCCTTTCATATCTTAAGGGTTCCTCTGAGGTTATTCGTGGAGTCCTCCTTTCGTCTAATAGGCGTGGTTTCCGTACCTGTTGCCGTTTTTTCGGAGGTTTACTTTCACGGTGTCGTAGCCATGTTTGACTATCACTGGTTAATCCTAATCATACCGTGGGTGTACGTTTTCCGGGAGATTGACCCTGGCTCTACCAATTAAGCGTCCGAGAAAAAGTCAAATTTTCCGTCGGCTTGAACCCCGTCCTCCATAATGGCGTAAGTTGCTGCAGTATCCTGAATTGCCAGGCCGGTGCTGTCGAACAGGACGGAATCATTCGAAACGTAATTCCCGGAG
>JBDGPI010000177.1:0-5071 GCA_042219765.1 Salsurabacterium abyssinicum (SeqCode) | reverse complement strand
CCAACAACTTTCCATTCTCGGTCGGCCGATTGGTCGAGTTACCGGACCGTTCCGCTTCAAGCACCAGTACCCCACGGAGCCGTTTTCCGCCCTGGAGTGTGCTGTACCTCATCGCCTCCTTAAGGCCTGAATCGGGCTGCGGTGGCAGTAGGTTTTCGAGTACAGAATCAACACGCTTTTTTTGATCGGCGTAAAACTCCGGGAAATTCATCTTGGGCTAAACTCCAGGTAAATGAGGTTGCATCCTTCTCAAGAATTAACCAAAATCGCCGCTACCACAGCGTCTATTTTCCGGGGCTTCGCCGGAACTGGAATGGGGAAGTAACCGTAAATCTAACCGGGAACATTTTTGAAACGTACTTTATCGGCTGTTTCGCACTGTGTTTCGGACAGCTGAGGGATTAATCGTCTTTTGGTGAGATTTCTGGAGATTCAGGATTCGAATCGTCAACTTCCTCAATGAGTAGTTCCGCATCCTGCAGACGATTCTCACAAAACTGAATTAACTCCAACCCCTCCTCGTAACGCTCCATGGCATCCTCCAGGGCCAGGTCTCCCTCCTCGAGATCCTTCGCTATCGACCGAATGCGATCAAGGGCCGATTGAAAATCGTGTGATTCCTCAAGGGACGTCGTACTGTCGTCGGACATACTTATTCCTCCAGCGTTTTGGCAATCAAAAATCGTCCACTTCTCGTTTGACTAATCAATTTAAAGTCGTAAAAGCAGTGCCATGGTCCCGACACCAGGACCAAAATTAGAAAAGTGTGCTAACTGAGGCCAACTGTGTCACGACTCCTGCGAGGAGTCGCAGTTGCCCTCCCTCCCCAGTACCGGGCGAGGTCGGAATTTAAAAGTCGAGTTCCTGTTGTCCCCGACCGGTAAGTGTATTAGTTTCGGACTCCTCGTCTTCGTTGGAGTCCGTAGAATCCGTTTGAGGGGCCGGTGACGTTTCGTCGTCCTGACCGTTTTTTTCCGTGTTCTCCTTAACGGACACATTCTTTTTGCCGTCACTGAACTGAACCGTTAACGCATCACCGGACTCCAACTGTCGAGCCAGTGTGATAATTTCTTGTCCACGCTTCACGAGGGCGTATCCTCTATCAAGTACGTTTTCCGGACTCAGTGATTCAAGCTTATCCGATAGCCGGTCCAGGGTTTCCCTCCGACCGGACACGTAATATTTATAATCCTTTTTCAACCGCTCTTCCATACGGTCAAGATTATCCCGATAGGGCTGTAGAAGACCATCAAGGTCGGCGAAAACCGGTTTCTCTGCCAGGTACCGAACGCTGTCACGTTTCCGGTCGGTCAGGCCACGATAGGCAGTTTTCAGGCGATGGCTGACCGTCTCTACCCGATCCTCCAATTCGCTGAGTTCCGGTACAGCTTCCTCACCGGCGGCAGTCGGCGTCGGTGAACGATGGTCGGCAACAAGATCGGTAATTGTCACGTCAACCTCATGACCAACGGCACTGATCACGGGAACCGGACAATCCAGAATTGCCCGTGCGACGTCCTCGACATTAAAACCCCATAGGTCCTCGGGACTTCCCCCGCCCCGTCCAACAATTAGAAGGTCAAGGTCGACTATTTCGGGAAGTCGCTTGATGGCGTGGGAAATATCCTCGTGGGCGGCACGGCCGTTAACTCGACTGGGGTAAAGGACGATACGAACCAGCGGGCAGCGCCGTTCGATGGTCTGGACAATATCCCAGAATGCAGCACCGTCCCCGGAGGTAATCACCCCGATGGTTTCGGGAAGGGCCGGAAGGGACCGTTTGCGGGATGACTTCAGGGCCCCCTCCTGCTCGAGTTTTGCTTTGAGCTCCTCGAATTCCTTCTCGAGTTCGCCCTTGCCTTCCTTCTGCAGGGATTCGGCAATGAGCTGATAATTTCCCCGCTCGGCGTAAACGTCCAGGCGGCCTTCGGCGATAACGGTCATACCCTCCTCGGGCTCAAATTCGAGGGATTGATTGGCTCGTTTAAACATCACCGCCGAAAGGGTCGCATCGTCATCGGCCAGCGAAAAATACATGTGGCGTCCAGCCGAGCATTTTCGTCCGCCATCGAAAAATACATGTGGCCGGAGGCCTGATAGTGAGTAAAGTCGGAGATTTCCCCTTTTACCCGCAGAAAATCAAACCCCGCACGAAGGTACTGTTTTATTTCCTCGGTTAGTTCAGTAACGGTGTAAGGGTCAGGGGTGTCGGCGGGCAAGACTGCTACTGAGCGGTTCGTCGGGCGGACTCAAATGTATTTTCAAGGAGACCGGCAACGGTTAACGGTCCCACTCCACCTGGCACGGGGGTGATTAGTCTGGCTCGATCGGCAACGGCATCAAATTTGACGTCACCAACGAGTTCACCGTCAATCCGATGGATACCGGCGTCAATGACCACCGTACCGGGTTCAATGTGTTCCGCTTCGATCAGCTCGGGAACCCCGGCTCCGGCAACGACGATGTCACCCTGGCGGGTAAAATGGCCGAGATCATGTGTTTCCTTATTTAAGGCAAGAACAGTTGCATCAAGATTTTGCAACATCTGTGAAAGGGGCCGGCCAACAAGTCGTCCCATCCCAACCAGTGCCACGGTCTCCCCCGTAATGTCAACGTCGTACTCGTCAAGGAGATGCATAATTCCCTTCGGGGTTGGTGGAAAGAAATACGGATCCCCACCGCCGAGGAGTTTTCCAAAATTAACGGGATGAAGTCCATCAACGTCTTTTTCAGGGGCCACCGTTTCCAGTAAATTCAACTCGTCCAGGTGATCGGGAACCGGAAGCTGAACAATGATCCCGTCGACAGCGGAATCCTGATTCAGGGTTTCGATGCGACCTATAACCTCATCTCGAGAAGCCGACTCACCAAAACGATGCACCCGCGCATTAATTCCGACACTTTCGGCTTTTTCCTGTTTCATCGAAATATAACTTTCGGACGCTTCGTTGTCGCCGACAAAGATCACGTGAAGGGTTGGAGTCAATCCTTCGTCGGCAATAGACTTTTCAACCTCGTCCAGCAACTCTTCGGAGACCAGTGATCCATCCATAGTATTGGCTGTCAACATTGGATCCGCCTTCTTTAGTTGTCACGTGGTTTGACGGTAAAACGTATGGCAGTTCGTTCTTCGCCGTCGATCTCGACGTCCACAAAGGCAGGAACACAGATAAGATCATAACCGTTGGAAGCGACGTAGCCACGGGCAATAGCAATGGCTTTAGTAGCCTGATTAACTGCCCCGGCTCCGATTCCCTGTAATTGGACTTCCCCTTCCTCTTTGATGAAACCTGCAATTGCCCCCGCTACGGACGTCGGGCTTGAATCCGATGATACTCTTAGTAGGGAAGCCAATAGTCTACCCCTTTCAATAGTGGTCCGGTCGTGTATTAAAAGTGCATTTATGTTACTTCTGGATTAACTAGTGCTGTCTCTGGGGCATCTCCTCGTAAATACGCTGCAGGGAGTCTGCCCGGCCCACGTCCGCATCCACAGTTATTGAAAGAGCGTTAAGAATTCTTGGTCCCTGTTTCTCTACTTTAAAACGTATTGGCCGTCCCGTCAAAAAGCGTTTTGTTGCCAGCTCATCGCGGACCCCGATAATCGAATCCTGCGGTCCCGTCATGCCGAGGTCGGATAGGTAGGCCATACCGTCAATAATGCGATCATCGGCTGTCTGAACATGAGTATGGGTTCCGACAAAAGCCGTTACCCGATCGGCAACGTATTTTGCCAGCGAAATTTTTTCACTGGTGGCTTCCGCGTGAAAGTCAACGAGCGCCAGATCGTAATTTTCATTATTCAGTATACGATCAGCTTCCTGAAATGGACAGTCTATAGAATCCATGAACGTCCGGCCCTGAAGATTAAGGATCAGGACCCTCTGGCCATTCACTTTAAAGACACGATGACCTCTTCCCGGAGGATTCTTCGGATAGTTTGCAGGACGCAACACCGGGTACTCGTCCGGGGATTCAGCCATCAACTCCACGAAGTCACTCTTCTTCCAGATATGGTTCCCACTGGTCAGGACGTCAACGCCATGGCCGAGTATCGTCTCGGCTACATCGGCCGTTAGCCCGACTCCACCGGCCGCATTCTCGGCATTGGCAACGATTAGATCGTAGTCATCGGAAGCATCATCCAGGTAATCCCGAACGGCCGACCGGCCGGGACTACTAACAATATCACCTATACAGAGCCACTTCATTATCGCAGGCTCACGTGTTGCACGGGCTCGCCTTCTGGCACTGCAGACTTAGGGTGGAGAGAAAGGGATCCGAAACGTCCGTCGGAAAATTAACCATGGTACCTGGGAAGCCGGATAGATTTACCGGGCGAAGTCCACAACCCGTTTTTCCCGCAGGAGAGAAATCTTTATCTCGTCGGGGTAATCGATTTCATCCTGGATTTTGTCGGCAACGTCTCGGGCAAGAATTTCTGCTTTTTTGTCGTCGATAATATCCTCTTCGACGATTATCCGCAGTTCGTGGCCGGCCTGAATGGCAAATGCCCGGCTAACACCCGTGAAGGACTTCGCGAGGTCCTCGATTTTTTCCATTCGCTGGATAAAGCCCTCGAACTTCTCCTTGCGGGCTCCCGGCCGGTTGATGGAAATAAGGTTAGCCACATGAACAAGAATACCCTCAACGGTCTTGAATTCCCGTTCCTCCGTGTGGGCGGCCACTGCATAGACAACCGGATCGGGGGCGCCGTGTTTCTCCAGGAGTGATCCTCCGGCCAGTGCGTAGGACTGTCCGTTCTGGTGGTCCACGGTTTTACCGATGGCGTGCATGATTCCGGCGTGTTTAGCCAGATCAACGTCGGCACCGATCTCGGACGCCAGAACTCCCGCTAATTGACTGACCTGAATGGAGTGGTCAAGCTGGTTCTGCCCACCCTCAATGTGGTACTTCAATTCGCCGAGCCGACGGGCAATTTCTTCATTGACGCCGGGAACCCCGACCTCGGATAAAGCCTCTTCACCGGCTTCCAGTACACGATCCTCGAGTTCATCCTTGGTTTTTTCGTAGATCTCCTCGATACGGGCGGGTTGAATCCTGCCGTCCAG
>JBDGPI010000176.1:7563-13172 GCA_042219765.1 Salsurabacterium abyssinicum (SeqCode) | reverse complement strand
GGTTCGGCCGGGTAACTGCTCTCGTCACCGGCCAGGTCGATACCGACCACACCCGAATCACGGAATTGCCTGGCAACCTCCAGGGTTTTCGTACTATCACCGGGATCAGTCCCTCGGTAGAAACAGAGAATAAGATTGACGTCAGTATTAGTGCCTTCAGTCCCCCGTGAAAGACCGGAAAGCACAGCTTCAACCATCTCACGCTGTGAGTGACCGGCCTCAGTCAACAGGACCGGAGCGAACCGTACCTCGGCATAGATGACGTTTTCCTCGACGAGGTCCTCACACAGTTCGAGCGCGATCCGTTCCATGGCCTGCGGAAATTGAAGCACAGGATAGAATGTTTCGAAGCAGGACAGAAACTCGGATAGATCACGGCAATACGGCGACACGGTTACGTGAGGTTCAAGTTCGGAGGACGTTCGAGCGGGCAGCTCAATCCCATGCTCCTGGGCCAACTCAAGGATTGTTTCGGTTCGAATTGAACCATCAAGGTGCCGGTGGAGATCAATTTTGGGGAGGGACTCCACCAATGCCCGGGAGGGAGTCACTGAAAGAAATCCTCCGGCTTCAGGCGAGTTTTACGGAGTGGATCAGGAGTTGCCCTCGTCACGGGGTTTCTCGATCAACTGATGCTGCATCTTCTCGATTTCTCTACGGCGTTTTTCCTCGAGGTCCGGTCGGTCCTCGACGTTTATTTCAATCACCGACCCTTCACTTACGGAACTGGGTAAAAGCACAATAGGAAAATCCAGGGTCACGTCCAGGTCTATCAACTGCAGGACGGCCGTTCCGGATTCAATACGATCAACAACTGCCCGAACCACCTTGGTGTCGTCTGCCACAGTAGTTGACTCCTCCAGGAAGAATGTCAGTGAACGGTCATAGCTCTAAGGAACGAACAATTCTCCGGACCAGTAATTTAAAATCCTCCTTGGCGCTATCGGCCGCGGCTATGACTTCATCGTGATTAAGGGGTTGATCCAGCACTCCGGCGGCCATGTTAGTAACACAGGATAACCCGAGAACCCTGAGATCACAGTAGTTAGCTGCAATAACCTCCGGAACGGTGGACATCCCGACCAGATCCGCTCCGAGGGTCCGAATCATCTCGATTTCGGCCGGTGTCTCGTAGGAGGGACCGGAATTCGCCGCGTACACTCCTTCCCGTAACTCGATACCAGAGGCGTCAGCCTCCTGCTGTGCAAGCCTGCGCAGTTCCGCGTCGTAAGCGTTCGTCATATCCACGAACCTTGAATCCCCGTTACCGGATCTCTCACCAATCAGTGGATTGTCCCCCATAAGGTTAATATGATCCTCGATAGCTACGAGATCACCGACGTCGAACCCCCTGTTAACAGCACCACTGGCATTCGTCACAATTACGGTGGATACCCCCAGGCCCGCAAGCACCCTTACGGGAAAGGCAATATCATCCATTGAATGACCTTCGTAATAGTGAAAACGACCCTGCATGACAGCGGCTGATTGGTCCTCAAGCCTGCCAAAGACGAGCTGGCCCCGGTGGCCTTCAACGGTTGAGGCCTTGAATTCGGGGATATCGGCGTAAACGACACTGGAGGAATTGTCCAGTTCATCCCCCAGCTCACCGAGGCCCGACCCCAGGATTAATCCAACGTCGGGTGTCTCGTTGAGATCGCTTTTAAGAAAGTCCACCGACCGATCAACGCGGGAAGATTCCTCTGACACTGGAATCACCAGTCTGGTATAATAACGTTCGGGAGATACGTTAAAGTGTACATCGTTCAAAAGCTAGGGAGGGACCCCTCATGAAACTTACGTCCTCGGAACTTTCATCCAAGATGCTTCAGCAGCTCCAGAGCGGAGCCGGTTCAAGCGTGCAGCTCTCAATTGCCACATCAACACTTAAACAATCCCTGGACAACGAAGAACTGGTCCTTCAACTGCTTCAGTCCGTCGGCAAGGGAAATCGGATCAACACCGAGGCCTGATCAGCGCACCTGGTTTATCTTGTCGAAGACTGCACTTCCCTCTTCGTCGTCCCCAACGTAAACGCCACGGTACTCTTTGTTGAAGGACTGTTCGATGCGAATAGTGGCTTTTTTATCCAAAAATGCCTGATCGAGTTCCGGGTCGAGATGAACATGCATACGCCCGGACTTCATGCCCCGGTACTCCCCCTCGAAGGACATCGGTTGCTCGCTCAGCGGTGAGTCCGGTTCCTTATCCTCGAACTGATCAACCGAAAAGTTCACGGTTGCGTGTTTCCCCATCGTCATTCGCCTCTCAGTTGAATTGATAGCTACTACAGAATCCTAACCAGATTATTTGAACGGTTTCGATTGTACCTAAGCTACCCTTGGTAGCAACCAAATGATCGATGACGACCTGAACACAATTTTAACCAAAAGGAGCCAACAATGATTTCACCATCGAAGATGGATCAGGTTAAAGCCCTTGCCTCCGAAGCCGCCGACAGAGCCATGGAAATTTACGAGGAGAACTTTGACGTAAAATACAAGAAGGACGACCGAGAGTCTCCACTAACCGAAGCCGACACTGAATCGAACCGGATTATAACTGCCGGGTTGAAGGAAATAACCCCGGAAATACCGATTATCTCGGAGGAAACTGAGGACAACAAACGCTACGCCAAACGACGACAGTTCGATGAATTCTGGCTTGTGGATCCCCTGGACGGAACCAAGGAATTCGTCAACAAAAACGGTGAATTCACCGTCAACATCGGACTGGTTCGCAACACCCTTCCAATTGCCGGCGTCGTTGTGGCTCCAGTACCTGATGTTACGTACTGGACCGACGGTAAGGAAGCAAAGGTTGAACGCGACGGCACAACGGAGGAATTATCCACCTCCGACACAACCGAAATCGATCAGTCCACCCTGGTCCACAGCCGGTCCCACAGCGGCGAAAAAATGGAGGAATTCCTGAACGAGGTTACATTTGGTGATTCAAAACCCCGGGGCAGTAGCCTGAAGATCTGTAACATAGCCGAAGGCACGGCCGACGTCTACGTGCGGTTTCGACCCACCTGGGAATGGGACACCGCCGCGGCCGACGCCGTCCTGCGCATGGCCGGCGGCAAGTTCACCGAACCGGACGGCAACACCCTCTCCTACAACACGGAATCTCTGAAAAACGACCGGGGACTGCTCGTAACCAACGACACTCTACACGAAGCCGTAAGCCAGGAGATCGTCGAACTCTTCGGCGAAAGCAAACAAGCCAGCACCAAGTAGAAACTCAAACTCCATTCGGGCGTATAATAAGTCAATTACTGACTCCCTGAAAAAATTGCACTTCATTTAAAATTTTTCCGCTGAGATCGTTTCAGATCTATCCATCGTCATAAGAGGTGCGTGGTAATTGAATGATTCGTATTTTGTAGTACTATGCAAATGATATGTCAACGAATCCAAGACAGTACCACAAAGGTTACTGGTATCACGTTTACGCCCGGAGTTTGGATGAGGTCCCACTCTACCGAAACGACGAGGAACGGCTCTGGTTCCTCGAAAAGCTTGACGAAATTTTCGTCCGAAAAAAATTAAACGTTGGGGCTCTCTGTTTGATGGATACGCACTATCATGCTCTTGTTGAAATGGGATCGGTCCCTCTCGATCGTGCACTGCAAGGTCTTCATATGTCTTACGCAAAGCACGTCAACGCAGTTCGCAATCGCAGCGGTCCCCTGTTTCACCCACCTCCAGGAGTAGATATTATCCTCGACGATGCTTATCTCCTTCAGGTCGTTCCTTACATTCACAACAATCCAGTTGAGGCCGGTATGGTGAATTGTGTTTCTGACTTCGACTGGCACACTGACGAACTCTATCGAACGGGCTCCTGGTCAAAACGAGAATTGGACGCCTGGAAATTCCCACCGAACTTTCAGGGTTCCGACAGAAAGAAAACTTACCTCGAGCGTCTGGACGAGGACAACTCCGAACTGATCGGAGAGGAAGGCTACGTTGGAAAATCGGACGAGTGGCTTGACTTCGAGAAACGGGACGACGGAAGAAAAGAACGATTTAAGGATCGCAGGAATCAGCGGTCCCTAAACGAGATCGGTAAAACAATAGCCCAGGACCACGAAGTAAGTTTGAAAGCCTTACGTCGTCCGGGACGGACTCAGCCGGAGGCAAGAATTCGACAGAAAGCGATGGTTGAAATGTACGAGGAGGGTCACGGACCACAGGCTATCGGAGATTTCTTCAACCGAAACAAAGGGGCTGTTATTTATGCAGTAAAAAAAGGTAGGAAAAAGAGTTAATTATTCTTTGTGTCCGAAAAAATTCACTTCTGGAAGCTGTGAAGTAAAACTTCCTACTAAGCCAAGGTATCGAGCAAGGTGCCCAGCATTTCGTCCTCGGTCTTAACGACTCCCGCGCTGGCGTTAAGAGAGCCACGAGCGTTAACCTTGGTTAACGTATTACCTATCGTGTCACTTTTACTGTGTTGATTTCCTGAAGCCCTCGTACCACTAAGTTGACTTTTCGCCGCTTGATTCAGGCCAGTATTTGAGATAGACATACCCATTGTGTCAGAATCACCGTCCTCAAAGGGAACAATGTCTACAACCTTGACGTTCCCTCCGGGAATTTTTAAATGCCACAAAATTTTATAAAGCAACCACACGATAACTCCGATGACGCCTAAACCGTATACAAATAGACACCCGGCGGATTCATTCATCAGAATTTGCGGATTCTAAGAACGGTAAAAATAATCTATCCACGGGATCAAACTGAAGGCGAAGTTTTTAGCTTGAAACGGTAGCCAACCTCAGGGAAGTAAAACGAGCCTGTCACTAATAATTGACTTATTATACGCCCGAATGGAAGTAAAAAGGGGAAATGGGGGGTTTAAGGGTCCTGGATAGTTATTACATTTTCGATGGAAAAATGGACGTGGTCGGCCTCACCCAGCAGGGGACTCGTTGGGGAGTCGACAATTGTGCCTCCGTACGTTGGATCTAAGTGAGTCACTTTCAATTCCAGCGTTTCCTCAAAGCGCTGACTGTAAACTTCCACGACGCTTCCCGGCTGCAATTGCTCCGGATCAACGACCCGTTCGGAAGTGACCACCTTTAACTGAAGGTCATTCATCGTCGTCGGGCCGGTACCGAAACAGTGAGTGAAGAAAGGTATGGCAACCGTCGTCCACGAGTCCGGACTCAAGCTGCTTGTACTGGTCCCCCAGGCAGTTACTCAGGTCCTCTTCCTCAAAAAAGCGGTCGTAATGCCCCCGGTGGTAGACCCATTTGCGATTTTTGCGGTTGGCGTGATTATCGGACTCATGGAACACGCTCACAAAATAGAGCGCTCCCGGGACCAGCAAATCCGTAAGAAAGCTTCGGTATCGGGGCCAATCGGTTTTTCTCACGTGATGAAGCAGACCGTAATCGACTGCGGTCGAAAATGTATTTGAGTCAAACGGAAGCTCGAAGGCGTCCGCTTGAATGAAGGAGGCATCCTTATGGGTCTCCGATTTCACGGCGGCCCTTAGAGGCCCGATGAGAAAGTCAATCCCTATGGCGTGGAATGATTCACGGGCGAATAGTTCAGTAATACGTCCTTCCCCCGCGCCAAGATCGACCAGTCGTC
>JBDGPI010000176.1:0-7514 GCA_042219765.1 Salsurabacterium abyssinicum (SeqCode) | reverse complement strand
AGGGGGCCTGATCACCGGTGGAGTATATTTCCTCGTAGAAAGCCTCGTCAGTGCGAACGGAGCTCCCTGTCATGACGTTAGTTCAAGTTCCTCCTCGAGAATAACCTCAAGGGCCTCTGATTCTATGTAATTAAGGACGCGGCGGTGGGCCTCTAAGGGATCGTCCGCCCGGGATTCATCAACCTCCGGAACATCGAGGGTAACCTTATCGCCCGCCGTAGCAATGATAGGTGCATCCTCCTTCAAGGACTGAGAAACGTAAACCACCAGTTTGATGTGATCGTCGAGTGCCGTGGAGATCGGTTCGCTGTTCAGTTCCTTCAGGTTAACTTGCTCAAGGTCCAATTCCTCGAGGACCCTGAGAGTCTTTTCATCGGGGGTCTCCGCCGGATCAATACCGGCACTTTCGACACCAAAACGGCTCTGGTGTTCCTCGAGGAGTGCTTCAAGCATGAGGGATCGCGAAGTATTTGTTCGGCCGAGGATGAAGATTTTCGGTGCAAAGTCATCTCCCGGCGACATCGGTACCATGGGGAACACTCCAGTGGTGAATTCAGGTCACAAGATTCTGGATTGAGTCCGTTTCGTTATGGTTAACGGCGGTTGGCAGTGAATACGCAATAGTTTAGAATAATTATAAAATATCAGGCTGTTTCGGCGTACTTTCCTGACGCTTTCACCCTAAATTTTCACGTTAGTTCATTCCTTATGAGGTTGATTCAACTATGAGTGCCAAAACAATGTTCGAGAAGCTCTGGGACAAACACCTGGTCGACGAACCCGAGGGCCGTCCCCCTCTACTCTACATTGATATGCACCTTGTACACGAAGTTACCTCCCCACAGGCCTTTGAGGGACTTCGTATGGCTGACCGGGAGGTCCGTCGACCGGATCTTACCGTCGCCACAATGGACCATAATGTACCGACGGATCCCCAGGGTATGGATGCCGCCGACGACATTTCCAAAAAACAGATTGAGACCCTTGAGGAGAACTGCGAGGAGTTCGACATTCCGCTCTACAGCATGCGCCGAAACCAGCAGGGAATCGTGCACGTTATTGGACCGGAGCGGGGACTGACCCTCCCCGGCATGACAATTGTCTGTGGTGACAGTCACACGTCGACCCACGGCGCGTTCGGGACTCTGGCCTTCGGTATCGGAACTAGTGAAATTGAACACGTACTGGCCACTCAGACACTGCCCCAGCAGAAACCGGATACCATGGAAATACGGGTTAACGGTTCCCGGGAGCTGGGTGTCACGGCCAAGGACATCATACTCGGAATAATCCGTAAAATAGGAACTGCAGGTGGAACCGGACACGTGGTTGAATACACCGGTGAAGCAATCCGTAACCTTTCGATGGAACAGCGCATGACGATCTGCAACATGTCAATTGAAGGCGGTGCCCGGGCGGGTATGGTGGCACCGGACGAAAAAACCTTCGAGTACGTCGAGGGCCGTGAATTCACGCCAGAGGGCAAGGAATTCGAGCAGGCCCTCGAGAAATGGCAACAACTGCCCACGGACGACGACGCCGAGTACGACGAACTCGTCGAACTTGAGGCCTCGGACCTGGAACCACAGGTGAGCTGGGGTACGAATCCCGCTATGATGACGGACGTTACCGGTCAGGTACCCGACCCGAACGATTTTGAACGGGAAAACGACCGAAAAGCCGCGGAAAAAGCCCTCGAATACATGGGACTTGAACCGGGCACTCACATGCGAGATATTCAACTGGACAAAATTTTCCTTGGTTCCTGCACCAACGCACGAATTGAGGATTTACGTGCCGCGGCCAGCATTGTCCAGGGCAACACCGTCGCCGACAACATCAAACAGGCGATGGTGGTTCCCGGTTCCATGCTGGTCAAGAAGAAGGCCGAGGAAGAAGGCCTCGACGAAATCTTCAAAAACGCCGGTTTCGAGTGGCGAAACGCCGGCTGCAGTATGTGTCTCGGTATGAATCCCGATCAGCTCGACCCCGGTGAGCGCTGTGCCAGTACGTCGAACCGAAACTTCGAAGGCCGACAGGGTAAAGGCGGTCGAACCCACCTGATGAGCCCACCGATGGCCGCCGCGGCCGCCGTGGAGGGCAACATCACGGACGTCCGGGAGCGTGACCTGAGCGGAATGCCGGAGGGATATTGAATTAGTCCATGGTCAATAGTCCATGGTCAATAGTCCATAGTCCATGGTCCGTAGTCCATGGTCCATGGTCCGTAGTCCATGGTCCATGGTCCGTAGTCCGTGGTCCATGGTCTGGTGTGTGATCAGAAGTTGATGCGCCTGGCCATTACAATAGGCGGTTGGAAATGGAAAGAATCATTTATCCACGGTTTTTGGGGCAACATTATCGCTTATAATTACTATGATCATCGATTCAGAAATAATCCACAGGGTGAAAAGACCATTTCCTAAGGCACAAGGAAGATTTCGTCTATGGCTAATGTCGAGAAATTCGAGGATCTCGACATCTGGATTAAAGCACGCAACCTGGCAAATGCAATCTTTGACCAAACAGAAAAGGATCGCTTCTCCAAAGATTTCGGGCTAAAAGACCAAATACAACGTGCGGCAACGTCCGTTATGTCGAATATCGCCGAAGGTTTTGAACGAGAGGGCGATAAAGAATTTATCCGATTTCTTTCCACAGCCCTTGGATCAGTTGGCGAAGTTAGATCTCAATTATATTTGGCCTACGACAGAAATTATCTCAGCGAGGAAACCTTTGAAGAGTTGAAAAAATGTTCACTTGAACTCACACGAATGATTAAAAGCTTTATGCGATACCTATCCGAAAGTAACCATGAAGGTAAGCATTATCGCAACAAATAAATCCTGATATCAATTTATCTCAAAATTGACTTTGGACCATGGACTATTGACTGGGGACTGACTTGTTATGGATGCTTTCGACGATTTGACTGGTGTGGTTGTTCCGTTCGATCACCTTAACGTGGATACCGACCAGATTATACCCAAACAATTTCTGAAGCGCGTGGAGCGGACCGGATTCGGCGAGTACCTCTTCTACGACTGGCGTTACGAAGATAACGGAGATCCCGACCCCGACTTTATTCTGAACCAGGAACCCTACGACGAGGCCGAAATCATGCTCTGCCGCGAGAATTTCGGCTGTGGTTCATCCCGTGAGCACGCGCCCTGGGCACTGAAAGACTTTGGGATAAAAACCCTTATTTCTCCGTCATTTGCAGATATTTTTCATAACAACTGCTTTAAAAACGGTATGCTTCCAATTGAACTTGATGCGGAGATTGTGGATGACCTCTTTGACCGGGTTGAGGCCGCGGACCATTACGAAATGACCGTTGATCTTGAAGCTCAGCACCTCAGCGGCTCGGATGGCTGGGAACAGGATTTTGAAATTGATTCCTTCAACAAAAAGTGCCTGATGGAAGGCCTGGACGAAATAGCACTGACCCTGAAGGACCAGGACGTTATCCAAGACTTCGAACAGTCCGAAAACGCGCCGCGATCGCTCGATCACGGAGAGAAAGCCAAGGCTCAATAACCCGAGGGCAATCAGGGGTTCGTAACGACCGGTCGGTAATGTGAATAAATCAGTCGAGAACTCGGGTTGCCTACTAATCTCTTAACCGCTCAGTCCATTCCCGGCTTGTTCATATTAGTTCATAATTTTCTGACGGACCGTTCTTTTCGTAAGACAATTCAAATCTAATACCAGTTTCCACCGGTTTACGGTTAACGTAATTTAGGCGGGCAGTGTATCACCGGCTCCACACTGAAGATCGACCATCCATCTTCACTCAACATACCAGTCAAATACACTTCAGCAAGGCCTGCTTCATTCGGCCCAAACATTGGCAACGGGCCATCACTGCACTATCCTTAGGCTCTTAAATTACGTCAGATTTAATCAGGGATGTATCAGCTGTGTTCTGGTTGCGCATGAGAACGGAGTTCTTGTTGACCAGCATCCTTCTGACGCTGGTTTTTTTAAGCGAGATAACTATTTCCGCTCCACTGGGAGATGGTCTTCCCTTACCGTTCTGGTACCTGCTGGCGGTTCTCTGTGTCGTATTGACTTCGAGTGTAATCGTACTTGCCCTGCACCTACTGGTTCACGATTTGGCCCCATCGGACTCTCGACTGATTCGCTCATTCTTCTTTTATGCCTCCCTGCTGATTGTTTTCGGACGGACTTATTACGTGGGCTATTTCACGGGCCTGCTGCCCTACGGGCTCTGTTTTCTCATGGTGCTGGTCGCCTTCACGGTTTACACCTCTCAAACCACAACATCCAATTACCTTGGACTTATTTTTCTGACGACGCTTACGGTCTTCCTTAGCACACACTTTTACCGACAGATAGTCCTTTACCTGACGGAACTTCACTGGACAGAACCCGGGCTATACGCATTTGTGGTACTGATTCTACTCGGAGCCGGGCTGGTGGGGAAATTATCGGCCTGGACAGAAAGCCGTTCAATGGTTGGTTGGCGGCCGACGCTCCCACTGGTTCTCGTTTTACTATTAAGCTGGACCGGAATCGCCGGTCTCTGGGCGACGACCAACCTTCCCTCCCAGTGGACGTTTACCGCAAAGTACACCGGTGACCGTCCGCAGGTCTCAGGGAGGAAACCGAAGAAACACCAGCCGAACGTAATTATGATCAGTCTCGATACCATCCGCTGGGACGAACTGTTCGGTGGAAAACACCCGAACCGCTTCAGTCAGCTGCGTCAGGACGGGGTCAAGTTCCGCAATTTAATCAGCACGTCGAGCTGGACGCTTCCCGCACACGCAAGTTTTTTCACGGGTAAACTCCCGTACCGTGCCGGGGCCGTCAAGCGGAACACCGAAGTCTATCCCGACGTCCCGTCCTACGTTCAGTTATTGAGAAGTGCCGGCTACAGGACGGCCGCATTTACGGATGGGGGATACATGCACGAGAACTTCGGGTTCGGCCGGGGATTTGACACTTACTGGCATCAGACTAAAAAGGTCTACCGAGAATACGTCCCCGGGGCCGTGGAATGGACCTCCGTTCTGCTGTCCGTTCTAAACAGGGACCTCAATCACTCGGCCCGACTACAACAATACCGGTCACCATCACGAAATTACGTGCGTAAAACCATCGGACAATCCAAACGCTGGATACGTCAGCAGCAAGAAACTGATGATCCGTTCTTCCTGTTCCTCCATACCTACCAGGCCCACGACTACTGGATGCGTTTCCCGGAATCCTTTTCACGTCTGGAGAACGATCATCCAAGATTGGCCAAAGTCGTCGAAAGCCGGACCATGAAGCCGCTGCACGACATACTAAAAATATCCGAACCATTAATCCGCGGCTACGAACACCTCTACCAGTACGAGACTGACCGGACAATCAACCGTCTGGAATCCTTCCTGGATTACTTACGGCGTAAGAATCTCTACCTGGACGCCCTTATTTTGCTGGTTTCCGATCACGGTGAGGCATTTTCGTTCGATCCGCTGGTGGTCAGCCACAATGACGGCCACATCCACGAAGTTATGCTGAAAGTCCCCGCAGTTTTAAAACTCCCCGGTAACGAACACAAGGGTGAGCAGCTCAACAACCACCTTTCGCTCCGTCACCTTTTTCCAATGGTGGTGAATGAGCTTGGACTCAAACCCACTCTTAACTCGGGGAACGACAAGTTTCACCAGATTGACAAGCTACTGGAAAACCCATCACTGGAGCAAGAAACGACCAGAGGTTCCGTTATATACCGGGAAATTGAGGACCGCTACTACGAGAAGCTCTTTGTCCGCACGGAAGATTCCCTGATGGTAAAAAATACCGTAAACATGGAGGATACTTATTACGAAGTTCTCGACAGGGATCCTTTTCAACGAAAAATTAAAAAAACAAGCCTGACGGAAACCGAAAAAAAGCTGCTTGAGGAGAGCATGGAAAACTTTTACCGGGCAACGTCGGACGCCCCGGATCCCTACAACAACACGGATAAGTCAGTTTCAGGCCGGAGAGAAATGCTTGAGGGACTGGGTTACCTGTAGAAACGGTATTAAAGCTACTATCGAACCTGCTACTGGATCGTCCCAGGAGCCAGGGAGCCAAACAGCCGGGCGTTCTCCTGATTTACGAGCAGCCATTCATCCTTGTGACGCCGAAATTCGAACATCGTTTCACCTTTCCGCAAGATGGTAGTTCCCACATCGGACGGATTACGGCAACTCGAGGGGGCCTGACTTGAGGGTCCCTGACAGGTCCAGCGGAGGTTCCAGCTGGCACGAACGGAAATCGTATTGTCCGACCGTGTCACTCTTTCCCCGTAGATGTCCAGTTCAATACTCGAATAGACACGATAGACATTCGCGAGGTCATTGCGTAATTGACTTTTGGAATCACGGTAATCGGGATGAATTCCACGAGCGAACCGGGCCAGGTTCCGGCGTTCGAAATTTTCGCGAAGTGCCGCCAGAGGCTTTTCTATTTGTTCATCGGCCCTGAGACTCGAATCAACACCAGTTTGAGTCCCACCCAGCTGTGTACAGCCAAGCGTCAAACTGACCATAAAAAGTAAACTAAGCGCCAGGAGTCGTGAGTTCATGTTCATTATCCTCTATCCTCCGCCGAGGTTCCGGCAACCGTCACGGTAATCCCGTGTACTGTTTCCCTCAACCGTAACCTCTTACAAGCTGAATCCGTTGTTTCACAATAATCAGTAATCGTAAACACACTTCAGTAATGACGATAGTGCAAATAGTGCCGCCTGAGATTCATTGTACTTAGGATATACCATATCCGGCTCACTGGTACCAAGGTGAAATTAATCACACACCCCTGAGTCTCTCCCGGCAATTTAACCTAAGGGAGCAATTTTATTGTTGGGATCGCTTTAATAAGACCATTAAGCCAAACGGAAAGAAAAAATCAGGGTGAAATTATAGTGAGCATGTATCCGGATTCTGAAAAATTTTTTGCGGTATAGTGATCCCCCTGGGGGCTACAATAATTTACCGTTTGCTATAGCCCCCAGGGTCTTAGAAAGAGACTATCAGGGTTACCCTAAGAGACGTTTTTTTTAGAAGGAACCGCTGTTATCACCCGAGGATGCCGGGTCTTGTCATTCGTTCCGGATCCAGAATTTCATCGAGTTCCTCCCCGGGCATAACGTCCTCCTCCAGTGCAACTTCCCGGACGGTCTTGCCGGTTTTATAGGCTTTCTTGGAGATTTCGGCGGCCCGGTCGTAACCGATTTTCGGAGCAAGGGCCGTACAGAGAGCAAGCCCCCGTTCAACCATATCCTCAATCTCTTCCTCACTTGCCTCGAGACCGTCAATGCACTTCTCGGCAAAATTACGGGAGGCATTGGCGAGGATCCGAATGGATTCAAGAAGGTTATGGGCCATCACGGGCTTCATGACGTTCAGTTGAAAATTCCCCGCCTGTCCCCCGACAGTAATCGCTTGATCGTTACCGATTACCTGTGCGGCCACCTGGCAGACCGACTCCGAAATTACTGGATTAATCTT
>JBDGPI010000175.1:0-5466 GCA_042219765.1 Salsurabacterium abyssinicum (SeqCode) | reverse complement strand
TCAGGGTAACCCATTCGTTGGTTTCGTAGGAGTGCAGGTGGTAGGTCACCGAAAGCTTCCCCTTTGAGGCCAGGTGGTCGCCGCTGATGCAGTTCAGGCAACCAAACTCGAGGCCTTTTTCGGGAGGATCCTTTAGAAAGGCGACTACGTCTTCGATGATTTCGGCGTCGACCTCAATCCAGGGGTCGGCCTGGGGATCCGGACCGTCGTAGGACCCGGACTCGTCCTCGGCCTGCTGTTCCATGAACTCTTCCTTGGCTTCGGCGAGGTCGAATTCCTCCGGGTTCTCCGGCAAGCCGCCGGTAACGTCGGCGGTTACCTTGTCCTCGTCGAATTCCTCCTGGAGGAGGGATTCGTACTCCCGTGCTTTCGTGTAGGACATAACCATTGGTTAGGCATGAGCCTCCTGACCGACCGATTCATCCAGACCGGCTTCGAGGCCCCGTTCGCGGCTTGATTCGTTTCGAATCTGTTCTCGAAGCGTGATAATTCCATCGAGGAGTGCTTCCGGGCGCGGCGGACAGCCCGGTACGTAGACGTCAACGGGAATAACGTTGTCGACGCCCTTCATTACGTGGTACCCGTGGTTCCAGTACGGGCCACCACAGTTCGAGCAACTTCCCATTGAAATAGCGTATTTTGGTTCGGGCATCTGTTCGTAGAGTGTTTTTAAGCGGGACCCCATCTTGAAGGTTACGGTTCCGGCCACGATCATCAGGTCGGCCTGGCGGGGTGTCGGCCGGGGCGGGTTCATCCCGAAGCGATCCCAGTCGAACCGTGAGGCTCCGGTGGCCATCATTTCAATGGCACAGCAGGCCAGACCAAACTCCATCGGCCACAATGAGTTCAACCGTGCCCAGTTGGTAAACTTGTCTATCATTGTCATTAACACGTTTCTTCCGGCACCTGATTCACTGCTCATGAGGCTTCACCCTGCTTTTGAAAACGTGGTTGAGGTTTGACCCAGTCGAGATCCTGATTGTACCAGACGTACGCGAGGCCTATTAATAGGATACCTAAAAATATGCCCACTTCAGCAAACGCGACGGCCGCGTTACCTTTGAAGATGACGGCAATGGGCAGAAGGAAAATGGCCTCGAGATCGAATATCAGAAAGACCAGTGCAATCAGGTAAAACCGGGGATTGAAGCGTACGCGGGCGTCCCCAATCGGGGATTCCCCACATTCGTAGGAAGAGTGTTTGCGTGGGTCGTCCTTGCCGATGTTGAACATCCAGGTGAGGAGCCGTCCCAGCAGGATGTTGATGACGACAAAGACAAGCCCGAAGGCGACGAACATAAACACAATTGCGAGATCGGATAACATAAGAGGTAACCCCCGTAAAAAATTCGTGAAACTATATCCTGCCCGGAGATTTACTGTCAACCGCAAATTTTCGTTGACGACAAAACGGTTGATCATTTAACGGGAAAAAGTATCTTTCGTTATCTCAGCGTAATCGTAAGATGTAGCGGTGAATGACTGACTGGCGGTTGTAAGCACTGAAGCTTGTGCTTACTGGCGCCGGTACGCAATGTTTTCCGAACAAGTGTTGAAACTGCCTGAGATGCAAGGAACTGACACGGGTTGTACTGTTCAAGCCAGCCGTTGGGGCAGGTCATGTGACGTTGTTTGCAACTGGCTTGAAAGGATAATTTCTTAGAATAGTATCAGCAATGACATATTTCGTTGATAATTCTACATTGCACTGACTCTCATAAAAGTATCATCTCCTGGAGGAACTAAACCGTGGATACGGACCGTCTATCACAGCATGCGCTCAAGTTAACGGAAGAGGCAGCCATTGCGGCCAGCCGCTACGTTGGAAAGGGGGACAAGAACGCCGCCGATCAAGCGGCGGTCGACGCCATGCGCGATCGTTTCCGCTCGGTGCCCATCGACGGACGCGTCGTCATCGGTGAGGGGGAGAAGGACGAGGCCCCGATGTTGTACATTGGTGAGGAGGTCGGTTCGGCCTCGAGTCCCCGGGTTGATATTGCCGTCGATCCGCTCGAGGGAACCACCCTTACCGCCGAGGGATCCCGGCGGGCCCTCTGTGTGCTGGCAATGGCCCCGGACGGGTCCTTCCTGCACGCGCCCGATGTATACATGATGAAGCTGGCCGTCGGGGCACAGGCCCGTGGGGCCATCGACATCGAGGATGACTTTGCCATTAACGTAGAACGGGTGGCCGACGCCAAAAACAAGGAGCTTTCATCGCTCACGTGCGTGTTGCTGGATCGGGATCGCAACCGGGAGTACATAGAGACCCTGCGGGAGCTGGATTGTCGCGTCCGCCTGATTGATCACGGCGACATCTCCGCGGCCCTGTCGGCCTGTGTCCCCGAGACGGAAGTCGACCTGCTGGCCGGCATCGGCAACAGTGCCGAGGGCGTGCTCAGTGCCGCCGCCATTCAGTGTTTTGACGGCGATTTCGAGGCCCAGTTGAACCCCATCGGTGACAGCCAGCACGAGCGTCTCGACGATATCGGGATTGAGGACCACGAGAAAACATACTCCATCGACGACCTGGCCGAGGGGGAGGACGTCGTCTTTTCCTGTACCGGAGTCACCGAGGGTGATTTTCTCGACGGGGTTCACGTTCTCGAGGACGAAATCTACACCGAATCGCTGCTGATCACCTCCGACAACGTGCGTCGCACCGTCAGCAGCCGCTTCACGTCCCTTGAACAGTTCGAAAACGACAACCAACCCCCGCTTCCTGGCGTAATCTAACAGAAACAATTTCTGTAGTTGAAGGTTGAAAGTTAAAAAGTTGAAGGTTGAAAATTTAGAAAGTTGAAAGTTGAAAAAGTTAAAGGTTGAAAGTTCCGTGTTCCGTTGACACTGAAGCGAAACCCAGGAACTATTTTCTTCCCCAACAGAGGGGGGGAGGCATCACTTCTGAACCCGAATGTTGAACGAATATCCCTATAGGGGGTATTTTTCAGTTGTTTTCGATTTTAGATTTTCGATATTAGATAAGTCTCCGATTTTGACTTTCGACTTTTGACTTTCGACATTTGACTGTACTTATGACTCTCGACTCTTGACTCATGACTCTCGATTGTATTTATGACTTTCGACTGTAGTTAAACTGTTCACCGTTTTGGTTTTCGATTTGTCCCTGACTTTCGACTTTTGACTTTCGACATTTGACTGTACTTATGACTCTCGACTCTTGACTGTACTTAAGGGGGGGTTCCCATGAAGAATCCCGACGATACGATTTTTCTGCGGGAGCTTGAAGTCGATTGCATCATCGGCGTCAACGACTGGGAGCGGATGGTGAAACAGACCGTCAGCATCGACTACGAGATCCCCTGCGACGTGCGGTCCGCCGCCGAGACCGACGATATCGAGGATGCCACCGACTACAAGTCCATCAGCAAGTGGATTATTGATTTCGTCGAGGACTCGGAATTCAAGCTGATTGAAACCCTTGCCGAGCGGATCGCCGAAGGGTGCCTGGAAAATTTCGACATCCCCGAGATTGATCTGACGGTCCGCAAACCCGGCGCTATCCGTCATTCCCAGACCGTCGGGATCAACATTGTTCGCACGCAAGATGACGTATAGCGTCTACCTCAGCCTGGGCTCGAACATCAACCCCGAGGACTACATACCACGAACCGTCCGGGCACTGAACGACGTCTTTGAGGTTACCGCCATCAGCTCGGTTCACCGGACCGCTCCCGTGAAAATGGTCGAAGACGCCGAGGACTTCCACAACCTCTGCGTGGAGATTCGGTCGGACCTGGAGCCGGAGGCCCTAAAACAGAAACTCCGCCAGCTGGAAGGGCAGATGGGGCGGGACCGCTCCGGGGACTCGGACCTCTACCAGTCCCGGGTCATCGACATTGACATCATTCTTTACGAACCGGAACCCGAAGGGTTCGACCCCCATCCCCAGGTCTACGACGAGGCGTTCGTGGTGTATCCCCTCAGCGAAATCTACGATCCGTCGGAGCACGAGGACCTGCCGGAGACCCGTGAGGCGTGGAAATCAGACTGTGATGATTCAATTATGCTTGGAAGGGTTACCTACGACTGGTCCGGCGGACTGGGCGATAGGTAATGCCGGTAAGACTTTCTATGGATGAGCCGAAGGCCTAAAATCCCTGCCAGGATCCCAATTCCGAGGACCGGTCCGGCGTAGGAGAGAAAAAAACGCTGGCTGACCGTGGTACTTAGTCCTGCCGAGACGTAAAGGATAAACAGCAGCTTATTCACGGGCCCCACGATCGAGTGCGGGAGGATGCTATGCTTGTCCAGGAAATGGCCCGCAAGGAGTCCCAGAAAGAGAATGCCGATTGCCGACCGGCCGAATCCGGTGTTCGTGGAACGCAGAATGAGCAGGTAACTCACCCCACCCCCAACAACAATCGCCCGCCGGTACAGGGATCGACTGAAATCGGCCACCAGCAAAACTGTACTGAAGAGAATTAAAAGCGGAACACCGATGACGACCCCGTCAGGTACCCTGGCAAATACAACATCGAATAGCTGGGAACTCAGCTGTGAGGTCAGGAAGGGACCGGCCAGAAGAATGGAACCCGTCAGCGCATAAAGCGGTGTCGTATACGATGACGCTAATAGAAAACCGGCCGAAACTCCCGACAGGTTAAAGAACAGGTCGATCAAGCTGAAGCTCCTGGTGGGTACAATTGCCTGGAGGCTTTCCGGACCGATGAGAAGCAGCCCGGTAACCGCCAGACCACTTGCGAAGAAATCTTTATTATTTTCTGAACTACGGCTAAATAAACCACCCAGTATCAAGAATAAACCAAGGTGTACCAGCGCATCGAGGTTCTGGATCCAGGTCAGCTGATCCCCCGGCATCGGTACCACCATCACCAGGACAATCAACCCCGACCAGCCCAGAAAAAGCCCCACCACAATCATCCCTGTTTATCTTATTCACAATGCCTGCAGGTGTATTCGTACACACACGAAAAGTTAAGTATAGGGAAGACCACCCAACTATAAATAACACTTAGCGTGCCCGCAGATCAACCCATATCTGACTCCCGACCCACGACGCTTGACTCCCAACTGCAGTTCTGACTTCCGACTCCTGACTCCTGACTCTTGACTCATAACTGTAGTGAAACCGTTCACTGTTCACTATTCACCGTTCACTACCGTTTCCCAACTTTCAACTTGTAAACCTTCAACGTTCAACCTGCATTTTCCGACTCACGACTGTAGTTAAATTGTTCACTGTTCACTGTTCACAAAAAAATATTTCGATTTTAGATTTTCGATATTCGATAAGTCTCCGACTTTCGACTTTTGACTTTCGACTTTCGACTGTTAAAACATTGGACACTTCCCAACAAATTTTATACATTCTATGCACCGAAATTGATGCGGTCCCCGGCCCCCCTATTTCACTTTCGAAAAAATTCGGGCCAATAGCTCAGCCTGGTTTAGAGCGCACCCCTGATAAGGGTGAGGTCGCTG
>JBDGPI010000174.1:12720-13264 GCA_042219765.1 Salsurabacterium abyssinicum (SeqCode) | reverse complement strand
TAAAAGAGCACTCCTGCCGCTATGACTCCTCCGAGAAGGTAATAATACCAATCAAAACCCCCACCGGTGCCAGCCGTCCAGGTCAAGTACAGCGTTACGATTCCGACCGCGACCATTGCTGCCCAGAACAGAAACTCCATTGCGTTCTCACGTTGCCGGGCGTCCTGCTTGGCGTCCTCAACACGCTGTTTTCCTTCGCCGGCCGGAACTTGCTTGATGATCGGCAAGTTGGGTTCCTCGGGATTTGGGTAAGCAAGTACGTCCTTCAGGTCACCGGAGGGAAGCAATTCACTTAAAGCGGCACCGAGCATGCTTTTCCCGGTTCCGGGTTCGCCCATAAGCATGACGAAACGCCGTTGATGCGCGGCCAGTCGTATGATTTCCACCGCCTGATCCTGGCCAATCACCTGGTCAATAAGACGGTCGGGGACGTCTATTTCCTCGGTGGAATCAAACTCAAATTCGTCCTGTTCGGCGGGCGCAGTAGAATCACCCATTGAGTGGTACGCTCCTGTGAGAGAAAACTGACTCTTTCTAATGGCAG
>JBDGPI010000174.1:11663-12710 GCA_042219765.1 Salsurabacterium abyssinicum (SeqCode) | reverse complement strand
GGGTATAATCATCAAAGCGTGCCGGAGACCGTGGAAAAAGTCATGGATTGGAGGATAACTCGTAAAGAGTAACGTGAACATGACAACCGACAACAACGCAAAAAATATTGTAATCTGCTGGACTTTACTGACGAACACGTTCTTCGTTTCGTGGGCTTGTTCATGTTGCTGAGCGGCCATAAAACTATCACCCTGCTCGGAAAGTTAACATCGTTAATCGCATGAAAATCAGCGGAAAAGCCCATTAACTCATCGGGCTACCAGATAATGTCAAAACAGTCCTTGGCGAAAAAATCACTCCGATAGGGGTAACCCCACCGGTAGCCTCAGACCCCGGACCGACCGAATTATAACGTTTTTTATACAAGAAGCTTTAAAACGTGACTCTAAGATGAATCCAGGAGCCGAATGCAAAACTATCTCATTTTTTCCGTCTCTTCTCAACGGAAACAATCCAATCCTCGGGAAATTACAATCCTGTCACCCAGGCCGGGAGCAGTTGTTGGCTCCTCGTTAGGGAGAGTTATCATTAGTTAGATTTAAGGTTGAACTTGATATCACCGGACCGTGAAAATCATCCTGACCCAAACAAATTGAGCCGATCACCGTCATGAAAGACCAACTTGTTGAAGGTATCTTGTGGTTATTGTCAAAACAAGACGCACCGGCCGTTATTCCATGGGCGTTTCGACAGATCCGCAAGCTCTACAGGTCCTCCCCCGAGAGTTACCTATCCCTACTCAAGCGTCAGGCCCAGCGAGACGAATGGATCTACCAGTTTTTTGCCGCTCATGAACTCGGAACCATTTACGAGACTTTTCCCGAGGAGGTACTGGCTGAGCTTCGTACTCTGACTGGATCGGATGTCGAAATTGTGCGGGAGGGTTGTGCAACAAGCTGGTCAAAGATACTGAGCGAGGACTTCGAAGTCGGGTATGAAATCCTCCGAAACCTTCAGCAGAACGGTTCCTACGAAGAACGCTACACGGCGGCCATCGCTCCGGTTAAATTTTACAAAAACGACAACAACGCTTCGCAACGTGAGAA
>JBDGPI010000174.1:10319-11653 GCA_042219765.1 Salsurabacterium abyssinicum (SeqCode) | reverse complement strand
CGATTGATGGACTACTGGGAGGATTTCCGCAACGATCCCAAGCAGGGGATCTGGAACATCGTTCGGACGCAGATAATCAAGGATCTCGACGGTGACAATGACGAATAAGCCCAACCTGAATTACCTGAGACAGCTGCCCGATGCTCCCGAACGTCAACCCCTTATAGATTACGTAAAGAGCTTTCCGGACCCCGAATCGGCCGCCTCGGAAGTCGTCGATCTTATCAAGCAGGATGACGAACTGATCGCTCCCCCCGAGACGTTCACGAGGTCCCCGTCGACGAACCTCTTCGAGCGGTGGGATTATCCAGTCAACGCCAAGACGATACACGAAGTGCGGAAGGGTCGTCTTCTCTGTCTGCCCCCCGGCTCGGACCGGTTCAGTACTTACCGCGAAATTATGCCCACAATTGTTAACCATCATCTCGAAGTGAACTACCCCCGCCTCAAGGCCGAACTGGCCAACCGTCCGAACCTCTTCTTCCAGGGGGTTTTCTACCCCGATGAAATAACGATAGAGAACATGGAAATGATCTCACTCCACCACGGGCGCAACTACGTAGTTCGGTGCGATTTATCGCTCGAAGGAGTGGAAACCCAGCGCACGGTTGTGTTGAAGCCCACCAACATGGGGGTTGAATCCGTCCTGACCAGCTTACTCGACGAACTGAACCGCCGAATGGCCCCGGACTTAATCGGTCGGATTGGTCCCATTAGAGCCCCGGCCATTGTTTCCGTTGAGGAAACCTACGGAATTCTGGAGTACATCCCTGGACAGAACGGGGTGGAAATCTTACCCAGGGGCATTAACACCGGTTCGATTCAGGCGCTTCGGAGCAACGAGTTTCCGAAGGATTTCGACTTAAACCGTCGTGGGCTCATTAACTTAGCGGATGAATTTGCCAAGCAGTCCGCCCTTGCGTTTTACCTGCGCTTTTACGATCGCAAACCCGACCAGTTAATGTTCAAATCCGTTGGTGAGGGAGAATACCGGATATCACACATTGATTTCGGGCGATCCCTGAAGCGAAATTACTCCCTCCCCTGGAAACGGTACTACGCAACCCAGAGAGCCCCACTCGTCTTCGACGATCACGAAGTTCCGTACTTCGAGGCGGCGGCCAGTCTGATTTTCCTCCCACACTTCATACCGGAGTCCCTTGCCGAGGAGTTTCCCCCATACGAGGGCCGAATCCGGAAACGCCTGAAGGAAACTTTCGTGGAACTGGGACACTTTTTTGAGCATAACGCCGAAATGATACGAAAACACTTGAAAACAATCGTCGGGTCCCGTACCCAATTTGACGACAAGGAAGTCTACAACCAGAAAGTGA
>JBDGPI010000174.1:4574-10309 GCA_042219765.1 Salsurabacterium abyssinicum (SeqCode) | reverse complement strand
CCAATGAACACGCCGGTGACGGCGGGGAGGACTCAATTTACCATCGAGGGGTCCGGTCGGGTAAGGCTCCACGCAAGCTGGTGACCAAAAACGACGGTGACTTCCCCTACGAACTGGCGGATTACAAGGAGGGCGGTCAGGTCTTCTACGACTCCGAGCACCAGATTCTGTACATCCATTTCGGGCCCACCCCTCAGACGGTAATAGACTTTATTTACTGGCAGTATTCCCCACACCTGGCGGAATTCCTCGAAAGCGCCCCCCAGATAGAACCCAATACTGAGGTAAGGGTCCAGCTCAATGGAGAATCCCGTATTAGCATCCCGCCGGGCTTCGTTCGACACGACGTTACCTTTCCGGAGGAAGCTCTTAACGAAGTTCGACAGGTGGCACGCGGTTTCGCGGCACCTCAACATGTTCGGGACCTCCTCGATAATTACGAAGACTGGGTTGAAAACCACCCCAATGCCTCCTTCTCCGCCAGGGAACGGCGCAAACAGGAAATTATCTTCTCCTCAAACCTGGACGGAAAAGAAATTCTGCAACTGTACCGACAAACGGCCGATCCCGATAGCAAAGTTACCGGAGCTTTAACGGAAATAATCCATCACCTTCTCAATGATTCGGATTATCTCTCGGACAAAGATCCACTCAAAAGCCTCAACGACCTGGTGGTAAACCTTGGTCACAAACACGAGTTTATTTCCGAACTCGGCGAGGCTCTGTTACCCGAGGACGAATCACTGCACCCCCTCTACAAAACCTGCTTTGAAATCTACAACAACGAACTTCCGGTCGGTTTCTTCCCGGACAAAAATCCTCAACACCTGTCACACAACCGGATTCTGCTCAAGCTTACTGAACTATTCGTGGAGTTAGTTGACCTTGGTGAGGACCAGGTCCGTCTTCTGCGTGCTGCGGCCGTGCTACACAATCTTGGAATGCTGGAGAAGGACTTCGCCTCCCTCCTGATGAACCCGAACGACCGGCTTGACCGACCGGTCTTCGACCGCTTTCTCCGAAACCACCCCAACCTTGCGCTGACCCAGTTTAAGACTCTTCTCAGTGAAAACCGGATAAGCCTGCCCCAGTCGGTTGATGCAGAAAAACTGAGAAAACTTCTGACTCACCATCACAATTACTGGACGCTGGAGGACCTTGACTCGGAGTTGCGGATCCTTCAGGAAATTCTTCACGTCACCGATACCCTTGCGGTATTCTCCGATCGAACCCGACCCGATCAATGGCTCCGTGGTTATATCGAGCTGTCAGAACTGGCCCCTCACTGGATCAGTGCCCAGTCCGACGCCGGTCGGCTGAGTGACAGTGTCGTACGGGCCACCGATCGACTGTTTTCGGACGAGTACCACGACGAAATTACATCCATCGGGCAGGAGTCCCGGCAGTTTCTCGTGTTGTTCGATGCACTACAATTGGCCGGGGCTCTAGAGGACGGACTGAATCCCCAGAACCCACACATGATCCGGGAACTCCAGACCCGACATAACCCGGAGATCATTAACCGTATCTGGACACGTGTCCTCGAATCCAACCTGCCGGTAGCCGAAAAAGTCCGTATTATCCGCCGGCTGGACGAACTCGCACCGTTGTTCATAAGTGAAAACCAACAGAACTACGCTTTCGTTAACGCCAGTCCTCAACCCGTTCAGCGCAGTGTTAACACAATCAAACAACACCTCGACAACGACCGTAAAGTGATCCTTATCGGATTCTTTCCCCGGGTCACGGAATCCTTCGAGCGGTTTTTTGATATACACGGGGAAAATTACCAGAATTCAATAGATGATGTGGTGGCCATTGCCGGTAAACGACGGCTCCAGTTCATCCGTCACAGTTACCCTTACGAAGCGGAATTCGAGCAGCCGTTTCATAGAATCATTGAGAACTTCCGACGAACCGTTGAACCGGCTACTGCGCTCTGTTTTATTCCGTTTCACCATTTTTTCAGTGGTTACTCACCCACCGAGGATCCCGCCAGCAGGGTCAGACAGTTGGAAAAAGCTTCGTCCGTCGAAGAACACTCCACGCCGGAACGGGTTGAAACAGAATCGGAGCGTTACACCCTCTGGCTGCAAAACCGGGATGGTTCCATCGACGACCACGAAAACGAGCGCTTCAGGCGGATTCTTTTCAACAATTTCACCAACCGTGACGTTCTTTACTTCTACCGTTCAACGTTGCGACACGCTGGCGGTGTCCAGGAAGCACTTAAAGAGACCATTGGTGCTCTCCGTGAAAACCCCAATTACCTCAGTGAGCGTAATTCACGTTATAACATACACGAATTAATACGATCACTAAGCCAGATACATTTTTTCTCGGACCAACCGCCGAGAGCCTATGCCCTCATCAGAGATTACCTTGACCGCCTTCGTGTAAGTAATTCCAAACCCTACCTGGAACTTCTCGATAACCTTGGAACCGAACTCAATTTTTACAAAAACACCCTATCGACCGCTGTAAGAGTACTTGATTTGATCAAGGGGAATGAATCCGTCTCGGAGCCGGAACTGTTTCTTACCCTTGCGGCCGGTTACATTGCCACGTCGAACCCCTGGCGGGATTATCTACTCTCACCGGAGGACGTCTCGTACAATCGCACTCTCAGGCGCCGTCTGTTGACCATGGACGTCAACATAAGCGATGAAATCCTATCCTCCCGGAGCTTTTCCCAACTGGACGCTGAAACGGCGGAGGAGGTCAGGGACCTGCTGAATAATCCGGAAACCGTGACGTTCTGCCGCGTACAGGCTGCGCTGCATATCGCCCATGGCATTGATTATTCACGAGTGGAAAACTGGGAACGGGGGCATCGACGCATCGAACGCCGGGATCTCGATCACTTCCTGCAGCCTCTGGAAGAACTTTTCGAAACATTGCTTTCCTCATCGCAGTGCACGACGTTGAACGAGGAGTTGAGTTCCCTGAAAAACCAGCAGAACCTCGAGACAATTAATTCACTGGCCCACGCCACCCACTCTTACGTATACCTTTTCAACAGTCTTAACCTGGCCTCGGAGCTTCGTTACGGACTCTTCCCCGGAGGGGTGAATAGCCTGGACAACGCGAGGGAACTTTACGGAACCTCTGTGGTGAACAAAATCCTGGACGGTCTTATCGAATCTGACCTATCCGTTGTGGACTCCATCAAATTTTCCCGAAAAATACATTACTTTGCCTCCGCTTTACAAAAATACAACGGAAGCCCCGGGCAGCTTTACTTCCTGAACCTGGATCGATCGGGTACCTGGAGTCTTCCGGAAAATCAGCACACCTCCGATGACTCCTTTTTCGTGCTGAGTGGGGAACTTTCGAACACTCTGTCCTTCTGGGAAAAGCTTCAATCAGAAAATCCTGAAACAGCCAAACAGTGTTTTTGCCTCATTGGTGAGGAGTATCCTCTTCTTATTAAGGAAACCAGCCTCTCACGCACCAAACACTTGCGGGATAACATTTCAACCCTGCGTCGGGACGAATCCCTGGCCGGACGATATCTGTTTGTACCCCCGGACCGGATCCTCGGGGGGGTTACTCCGCAACCCAGTTCGGTGACCGGACAGTACGATTGTGATCCCATGTCACTCTACATTCGTAGCTGGTTGTCACTGTTTGACTGAAAGTCATAAAGGCCGGTATCGGGGGCCAACAAGCAGAAGGGAAAGACTTATCACGGCCGCAAAAACCCCGAGACAGACCATTATCATCGGGGATTGAAACTCAAAGTACCCCACCAGGATGGTATAACCTGCGGACGCAATCAAAACACCGGCGTAGGTAAGGAAATTAAGTAACCCCAGAACCTCCCCGCGGTGATTGTCGGCTGGACGATCCTGTGTCATCGTCTGAACGGGAATTAGATAAAATCCCCCACTGAGACCCACCAGAAATATCATTGCCAGGCTTGGGTAAAATGAAGAGGAAACGACTGACAGACTCCACAGCGCAAAACTGAGGGCTATCCCCCCAAGCGGAACCAGCTCGGGTCGTATGCTATCCCCGGACATTACGCCGGCAAGGTACGATCCAAGGCCCAGTCCGGTGGCCAATGCAACGTTCAGAAAACTCGTCCAGAGTTGACTCAAACCCAGCTGGGCGGCCCCAAAAACGTTGAGGTTCAGGGTTAAAATCGTTCCTAAGAACCAGACGAAGACAAAATTGAGGACCGCCAGAGCAAGGTGAGGATCCTTCCGGATCCTTGTGATTCCCCTGATGAGCTGATCCACCGGAAACTCGAAGAGTTCCCTGGTGGGATCCGGAGCTTCGTCTCCTTCAACCCCCAGACTGAAGGCCCACCCGATCACTGCGACAATCAACATGAATAGCCCGGACGACAGGCGTGAGGTTTCAAACAACGTTAACATTACCCCGGCCAGTGCCGTGCCGAGTAATATTGCAACGTAGGTCGTCATTTGAAGGAGGCCATTTCCCCGGGAGAGGTCCGTCCGGGGAAGCAATTCGGCCAGAATTCCGTACTTAGCGGGACTGAAGAACGAACTCTGGGCGGAAAGAAGAAGCAATGCCATCAGGATGACGGCGAGGTTGTCGATCAGAAGGCCCCAGGTAGCAATGATCGCGACAACAACTTCAACGGTCTTTGTAAGTTTAATGATGAACCCCTTACCCCATCGATCGGCCAGGTTCCCCGCGAACGCCGAAAAAAGGAGGAAGGGAAGCGCAAACACCGCCGTGGCCGCTGCCTGGAGTTCGTAGTCCACACCGGATTCTCCCCCGACGGCCGAGTAAACGACGATCAGAAGGAAAACCTGTTTCAGGAAATTATCATTGATTGCCGCCAGGAACTGAGCTCCAATCAGGCAACCAAACCGGCGCTTGAAAAGTAACCTCACGGCTGAGTGAGCCCCGGATCACCTAGAGTGAGGACTTCGATACCCCACTGATTTGAATGCAACAATCCGGCACAAAGAAACTTCCAATGACGGCTTCCGGAAATTGGTGCCGCTCCAGGTCCTCGGCCAGAAAACCGAGCTCCATTTTTTCGAAGACGATCGGGTAGGGCTCACAATCGGAGAGAGTAATAGAGGAGCTCCGCATCGCTCCAGGACTTCCACTGTAGACCAGATTCCGATTCCAGAAAAACTCACTCATGGCCTCACTGCTTTCGAAAAAATCCAGCAGGCGACCGGTCGTACCGGTTTGTTGTTCAATTTTGCCCCTCAGAATCCCCGCGCCACCGTTGCTTAACGTCCATCGGTACTCACCACCGGGATGAGCCGTCGTTGGATAATCAATGGACATCACCTTGGTCGGAAACCCTCCGAACCACCGGAACAACCATCCCTGAAGCCGAGGCAGAAATAGCCGTTTGAGGTAGTAAGACGGTGTCCCATCGGAATCCTGGATTGAAAGTGCAAGAAACGCCTTGGGAAAATCAAGGGACAGGACCGGGAAGTTCTCGTGGTAAAACTCCGTGTATTTAACCAGCCCAAGGGTTAAAAAGCCGTATTCCTCCCCCTCGTGAGTTCTGGTGTCGAGGGAAATGTCCGACGGTATAAGCCGCTCAAGTTCATTTACCCTGAGACCGAACGACAGTAAAACTATATCCTCGCCTTGGGTTTTCCAGGTCAACTCATTAGCTCCTCGTTAGAATTTATCTTTCAATATATTTTGAAAGGTATAGATTAACAAATGTTAAGAAAAACATACTGGCTAACGAAAGCAGCAAATCAACCGGTTGTCCCCCGGCCAGCAGGCTG
>JBDGPI010000174.1:1691-4564 GCA_042219765.1 Salsurabacterium abyssinicum (SeqCode) | reverse complement strand
TTGAAAGGAGTTCGCAGTGATCATGGGAGTCGGTGCCGCCACAATTGCACCGGTGTTTACCATGGCGAAACGATAAGTCGATGAAACCCTGAAAAACGCCGCAATAATGTACCCGAAAAGAGCACCAATTAACGGTAACAGGACGATTAAAAGACTACTGAGCAAGCGTATAATAAAAACTCTCATGGTCACTGTCCTCTAGCCAGCGTTTTCTCCCTGCTACGAGAGAATCCCGAAGACGATTCAAACGTGAATGATTTATTACGGGCGATGCAGAAAAATATATGTATTGGCTTCGGGATGGGACCTTACAACGGCCTGGATACGGGAAATTCTCGTGGGAGACGGAGTATTCTCCCGTATATCACGGTGAGCCCGTCCTGACTCCCGTGAATTGTTCTACCAGGTCATTGAGGATACAATATTAGGTAAAGTCATCCTGCTCCGGAAGGGAACACTTATGGTTGGTTCACTTGGTTGGACTGAATTACTCGTAATTTCGGCAGTCGTCATTATCTTCCTCGGCAAGGGCAATCAGCTACCCGAGATAACCCGAGCTCTCGGGAACGCAGTCCGGGAATTCAAGGATGCCGCCAACCCCGATGTGACTTCCTCGGAGCTTGAGGAACCCAAAGCGGACCCCGAACCGAACGATTCCCTTTCCGACGACGGTGACGGGACCTAGCCGTACTCTTACACTTCATCCCCCCCCTCTCTCTATCCCGCTACGCTTACACGTTGCTTACAGCCAGACGTTCGCTGATTTCACGTCCGAATCCTGTTCAGGGTTGAAACAACCGGGCCGCTCGGGCGGATCGTTTGTTCCAGCCGTCCGACACCGGTATTGTATCATTGGCTTTAAGCCACCGAATCCGCCCATGATATACGGAATCACATCCTTAATTCTTCGAAAGGACATTAACTATGCCAAGTCAAACTGAAACCGCTCCCTTTGAGGTCGATCAAGAAACTCAGATGATTCTGGATAGTATCGATGAATTCATCGAGCAGGAAGTCAAACCAATCGAGAACGAACTCGGTGAGACCTACACTAACCCCCGTCTTGCCCGCCGGGAAAACGGTCTTTTGGTTGACGAGGTCGTCGAAGCTATCGAGACGATTCGCAAGAAGAGTGCCGACGCCGGTTTTTACGCCATGATTATGCCCGAGGAACACGGTGGCGAGGGTATTTCGGACCTGACCTGGTATCGTGTCAAAAAGCACGTCGCCAGCAAAGGGGTTGGATTAGCCTCAATGATGCTCAAGGGCCCCGAAGGACCGAATCCAATGTTACTTCACGGGACGAACGAACAGATCGAAGAATTCCTGGAGCCCCTCATCCGTGGTGAAAAGTCAGCGGCATTTGCACAAACCGAACCTGGAGTCGGCTCCGATTCCCCTAATATGAGTACGACCGCTCGAAAAGACGGTGAGGATTGGGTTATTAACGGCCAGAAGCAGTGGATTACGAACGCTCCTTTCTGTGACTTCGCGCAGGTTCTGGCCCGGACAACCCCAAAGGAGGAGGCCGGGCGCTACGGTGGCGTGACGTGCTTTCTCGTCAAACAGGACGAGTTTGAACTCGGATCCGTTAACAATGCCATCGGGCTTGAGGGGATGCAGTCCGAAATTATCCTCGATGACGTCAGAGTCCCTGATTCACGGGTTCTGGGTCCCGTTGACGACGCATTTTACATAGCAATGGGATTTCTCTCCGAAGGGCGAATGGAGTTAGGTGCACAGGCCGTGGGTCATTCCGAGTTTTTAATCGAACGATGCAAGCAGTACGCTCAGGAGCGAGAAGCCTTTGGACGTCCAATCGGTAAATTTCAGCAGATATCCACGATGATCGCGGAAGGTCGGGCCAAGAACTACGCCGCCAATACCGCCGGCCTCAAACTCGGCTGGAAAATGGACCAGGGTGAGGACGTCGTCGAGGACGGTTCGATCTTCCACTGGATGGCCACCCAGACCTTCTGGGAAATTGCCGATAACGCCGTTCAGGTACACGGAGCAAACGGGCTATCGGAGGACAATCCCTTCGTGGATCACCTGGAAATGGCCCGGGTCCTCCGCATCGTCGAGGGAACAGACGAAATTCAGCTGAACACCATCGCCAAAGAAAACGGTCTGCTATAAAAGGACCAACGTCGGTCGCCATGGTTGCCAACCGGGTTCCCACCCGGTTGCACCGGCGATCCGCTTCACCCCACTGATTTCTTTTATTACGGTTAATCCTTATCTGAATTACAAACGACCCCATCCGGGAGGTTAATTATGGATTTAGGTTTTGACGGAAAAGTTGCCCTCGTGGCGGCGGGTAGCAGAGGTATAGGACGATCAACTGCCCTACAACTTTCGAAGGAAGGGGCAGCGGTTGCCGTCTGTGCTCGTGGCCAGGAGGACCTCATGCGCACAGTTAACGATCTTCCCGGGCCGTCCATCGGCGTTGAAGCCGACGTAACCGAACAGTCCGACGTGGAACAGTTCGTGGAGGACACGCTGGCGGCCTTCGATCAAATTGACGTACTCGTTAATAACGCCGGAGGTCCACCGTCGGGCGGTTTTGAGGGCGTGTCCTCAGCGGATTTTGAGGAAGCCGTTGAACTTAACCTCATGAGTACCATTAATTTAACCAAAAAAGCCCTCCCCTACCTCAAGGAAGGGGACTGGGGCAGGATCATCAACATTACGTCCATTTCCGCCAAGGAACCCATAGATGGCCTCGTCCTGTCAAATACCTCACGGGCTGGTGTTCTCGGGGCCGCCAAGACCCTCTCCCGAGAAATCGCCGACAGCAACGTCACCGTAAATTCGGTACTACCGGGATTGACCGGGACTGAACGGCTGAAATCACTGATGGAGGATCGAGC
>JBDGPI010000174.1:0-1586 GCA_042219765.1 Salsurabacterium abyssinicum (SeqCode) | reverse complement strand
TGGGGTCAGCCAGAGGAAATCGCGGATGTCATCACGTTTCTGGCCTCGGAACGGGCCAGTTACGTCACGGGAACGGCGTTACAGATTGATGGGGGCCTGGTGTCAGGATTACTCTGACCCTAGTGTCGGAAACCCCCGTGAAAAAAAACGGTAACGACCGTACTCCGAATCGTAAGCAGTAACGATAATACGGTTCCAGTCCTTCTCCAGCTCGGACTGTACGGGTACCACAATGGTGCGCCCATCGCTACTCCAGGACCATTCCATCCGACCGAGTTCCGAGAGGAAAACGTTCACCGGCTCATCCCGATACCGGTCCGGGTTGGCTAACTCCAGACGAATGGTATCCCCCCCGGAGTTGAGGTGTTCGCCCGGTTTAGGATCAAGCGACTTAACATCCAGGGGTAACCGGCTGAGTTTGTCCTTGAATTCCGTCCAGCTCGTTGATCCATTGATGCCAAAACGGGGTAAAACAAGCTGGTCCTTCTGGGGCTGGACTGGCCCGGGATCAATTCCCCAGACCACCTCGTATCCTTCCGTATCCCGAAGCGTCTTCAGTAACTTACGATCGTATTCACCGTAGGGGATAGCAAACGAAAAAACCGGGCTATCGACTTCGTCTTCCAGCCTTGCCTGAGGGTCCTGTATCTCCCGTCGGATCCAATCCCCGGAGCGAAATGACCCGGACACGGGATGCCCGTGAGAATGCGTATGGTTAGCAACCGCCACTCCGTTCCGGGCCATCTCCCGAATCTGGGGCCAGGTCAGTGCCGACGAAAAATTCCGGTCGATGGACCTGGTGTATACGTAGAGTGCCCAGGGAATCCCCTGTTTCTTCAAGTAAGGATAAGCCCTGGTATAAGTGGATTGATACCCATCGTCGATGGTGATTAATACTGACTTTGCGGGAAAGGGTTCATTGTCGGCAAGGTGGCGCCGGACCCTGCTCAACGAGACAAAATTATAGCCGTTTGACTGAAGATGGTTGATTTGACGCTTAAAGTCCTCCATCGGAATGGAGATGGCACCTCCGGCATCAAAACGATGGTACATCAGGACCGTTAGATGTCCCGTGTCGGAGGGCCGAGCCTGGGCCGAGGCGGGTAAGCCAAACATCAACCCGGACCCAAGAATAAAACACAGTACCCGCAGCACGGTTTGAAGTTGCCCGGACAAATAGGAACTGTTTTTACTTTCCACGGATATCAGGATCAAACCTCCCAGCCACCGAGGACGGGAGATCCGATGCGGAATCGCGGATCGGTAGTACGTTAATCAAGAACTCCCTCGCGAGGCGATTGGTCGAATCGCCGGTAGTTGTTCCCCTTAATCAGGGTCACGAGCCTGTTCACGTACTCACTTCGCCGTTCGGAATATTGGGTTAACCCCTGAACGAGTTTTAAGGATTCCGCGCCGGAGTGCTCGGAACGAAGCGCCCGGAACTTCTCGTAAGCCCGATGAGTGTTAAGCGTGACCATGTAATTTCTGACGGATTCCAGCAGTGAGGGAAACTTCCGGACCCTGAAACTGGACGTGTCGGGAACCCCTTTCGGTTTGAACCCCGGGACGTCGTCACTGTACGTCCT
>JBDGPI010000173.1:45975-66377 GCA_042219765.1 Salsurabacterium abyssinicum (SeqCode) | reverse complement strand
CCAATCATAGGCCGTCTCGTGTCTCTTTTCTAGACCCCTTCATGAATTATCCACGTTAGGGATTCGAAGCGAGTGATCGGCCCTGAGAAAGCCTCCAGTGGAGGGTTTCGAGGGGTCAAGCTCCCAGGATGGGAGTTTGAGAGAACGAGGTGAGGATACGCAAGTGCGAACGTGATGTGAGTACAGTAGTATCCGAATCCCTCCCCCTCCACCATTATTCACGTTTCAAAGTTGAAAAGTTGGAAAGTTGAAATATTGCCTTTCTGTTTTTAAAACCTTTGAGGGATTCGAAACAAGCGAACGACGTCCCAAAACCATCTTTCGACGGTTTTGGAAACGTCAATCTCACGTGATGTGAGATTGAGTGAGAGCCGGTGAGGCTACGCAGTTGCGAACAAGACGTGAGCTACGAAGAATCTGCTTGCATCCCTCCCATAAATGACCGTATGTATCCAGAGACAACTGTACACTGCGTAAGCCAGTCGATCGGCGGTAGTTCGATTTTATCGTCCCTGCTTAATCTGGATCGAAGCATGAGAGATTTGGAGCTTGTGGAAATTCACGCCCGGTGGGTCGTCTCAGCTATTAACATCAGGTATATTGCCAAATTCTTCCTCGGGGTCGGAGTTCGCTTCCTCAACGGGCTCAAAGAGACTCTCTGGTAAGTATTTCAAACGGGATAAACTTATTTTAGTCGATTTTTCTGTCTCTTCGATAACTTTCTTGATTTGTCCTTTAATGTGATTTCTCTGATACTCGGTTAAGTCATCGGCTTTAGGCACAATGCTTTTCTTCTGTATCTCTAATAAATCCTGGTAAATCCCGGGCCAATCACGCCATTTTTCTTTGGGGTTTGGACCGATGTCCCACCCTTTCCAGGAATTGATGATCTGCCTGCCGTCCTGTTCGGTCGATATGAGCCCGGTGGTTTTTAAGTCTTTAAGAAATCGATGGACCAGAGGTTGATCGACCAAAACCTTGCGTGAAATTTCATGACTGTTGCCGTCACGGCCATGGCTTAAAAAATTGACAACTTCAGCACGTTTTATGTTGCCGAGGAGCGTTCGCAAGAAGATTCGATTGTTGGAACGGACCGATTTTTCAATTTCCTGCTGATCGTATTCCCGGAGATCATCTTCCTGAAAATTGATTGAAAGCTCGCTCAGGTGATTTGTCTCCTCAAAGATAAAGTTTTTGAATTGATTTACCCGTGGCCACTCCTGATCTCCTTCCTTAACGTCGAAGGACTGGAGAACAGACTTGTAACGTGATTTCGAAAGAAAATTATTCAGGTTCCGACCCCAGACCAGTGATTCGTGTAGAATTCGAGGATGTGTACGATTTCGAGGTTTGGCGGCAATGATTGAGATGAATACGATCAAGGCCTCGGGATCAATGTTTAGGGAGGGATCGGGTTCCTGAGTACCACAATAAGCAAGCTTATTTAGATGGTCCCAGGCTAATTGATTGAGCGATTTTGCGATTTCGTCGGGTTCAGGGATTTCCATGAACCGTCACTCCCGGAGAATGGTTTACTCTTCTTTAAGGTGATTTTCGTAGTATTTCTGAATTTTGTCAGGCGGATATAGGCCTAAATCGTTACTGAGTTCGTTTATGTCAGTCACAAGAGGTGCGATCTTATTCGGGAAATAACCACAATTATTTATCGCCCAATGAATACCTCGTGCGAGCTCTTCGACCGAGGGCTTTAAATCGGACAAGTCGTTCCGATGTTTGTGTAACTTTGGATTATCGAACCTCATGTTGAGTGAAGCATACGTTTTTAAGAAAATTTGATCGTACCGTGCGACGGGTCTCACAGTTATAGCCGTTGAGAAGCTGATTTCCTTGTCTTCTTCATCTATACGTTGAATGAATCCTTCAGGTAATATTTCAACCAATGCTGATGGTCCTTTATTAATCCACTCGGATTGAAGCCCCATTTCTTCAGCGACTGTCTCACGAGTTTCCTCGAAGGGATCGCCCCATTCAGGTTCTTTGAGTGTTTTTCCGTGAACTGTAGCTATTACATCAACGTCCTCAGTAGCAATAGCGACATAGTCAGCAAGGATGAGACCGGCTCCTCCACCAACGACGAGTTCGTAGCTATCAGCTCCTGATTTAACTTCCAGTAATTCCGAAAGACGCCTTAGTGCTTCCTCCAATCGATCAGGCTTCATCATTTCGTCATTGCGCGCCATCGTTACCTCCTTTAATTAATTATATACATTAAGATGATAATATTATTACATCATAAAGGCAAGCCAAATCTGGAATAATAATTAACAACGGTGGTATCTAACTGATGAAGTCAAATGTCTGAATGTCTGAGGGATTCGAAACAAGCGAACGGCTTCCCGAAACGACTTTCCTCCATTTTTCTACATACGGAGATGCCGCCAGGTAAGTGCCAATTATCGAATCGAGGACAATAATGTCTGATACTAACTAATCGAAACTTGACAAAGTAGTAAAGGTTCATCACATATTTAATCAGAAAGAAGAAAGAGTAGTAATTAAAAGAAATTCCCTTCTTTGAAACCCTAATTAATCCCACTGACTTGGTGATTGTCTGTCTATGATGTGGTTGGGGAACAGTGTGCGATCAAAAAATAGTTTTTTTATTCTTTTATACTTTGTATCACTGCTTATTGTTTCATCCTTCCTTCTTCTAACAGGGCGCTCGAGGGCCAAAGCACAAGAACCCTCCGATCTTGTCGTGACAGAAATTATGAATCACTGGCCCCCGGACGATAATAAGCGGGTTCTTATCACCGGGGTTAATCGCTCGGACAGTCCGTTTGTTGAGTTATACAATTCTTTCGATACCACTTTAGAAATTATCACAGCTCGGTTTTCTTCGGAATCTATTGGGAAGGTTTTCATCAACCAGCAAATTGAGCCCGGTCATTATCATTACCTATGCAACTCATCCGTCTGTGATGATTTATCAAAAAGTAATTCCACAACGACTGTCCATGAATTCGAATTACCGGGAAGTGGAGGGGTTAGTGTTTTTTCTGAACCTGTTGGAAATACAAATTCCATTGGTTCAGATGCAGTAGGATGGGGTTTGATTAGTGCATCAATATTTCGTGAAGACCTTGTTCATGATTCGTCATTTGTGACCTTGCGACGTAAATCAGGTCCCGCCAACTGTCCAAAGGATACCCAGAATAATCGAGCTGATTTTAAGCAAAACCAGAGCAGGACACTTGGAAAATACAATCGCTGTGACGGACCGTATCCCGATGATCGGAATGAATACACCGAGATTTACAACGCCGGGAGCAAATCAATTGATCCTGTGGAGAAGGGATATCGGTTAAAGGACAGCCTGGATAAAAATGGTAAAGAAGTTGATCGGTGGTACCGGATAGTTGGATTTCCGAATTATCCGAATACTTCCAACACTGGACTTGATCCCGGTCAGATCGGTTTGATTCTAAGACCCAATGCGGACACGCCAGCGTTTAGTGATTTGAATCAGGCAAGGATTCGTGCTCAAGAAGAATCGCTGGATGATCTGCGGGGAACTCTCTATCACAAATTTACTGAAGGAGACGTGAAACTCTATACCACCTATAGAGAGGGCAACGAGACCTTACTAACGGACGGTCTGCATAACTCAAAGATGGAGCGTCTTACCCTGGAGAGACCGGGGAAAGTCCCTCCCGAGGTGAATATCCTTCGACTGGATCATGGTTGGTATCCACTGGAGGTTAAGCCCTTTGAAGCTCGAGTCAAAATAAATCCTTCTGGCCAGAATATATATCAGAATTGGAAACAGGTTCCCTGGGGCTCACCAGGGGCAGTGAGTGAATGAAACCGTCATGATTAAGAAGATTTCGATTGAACGATTAATGACGGTTTTAATAATTCTTCTTCTAGTTTTTTCGCTTTGTAACTTCGTGGGAGTATCCGCTGGTCATGCGACAGAGATTTCTGTCCGGGATAACGCCGGCGACGATGATGATTGCAAAGCAACCATAGAAAAGATTGGGACGTTCGAGAAAGGAAAACATCCCGTAGAGCTTAAGCCAGGTACATATACAGTTACCCTGACACTTACAAAAAATCGTGTAGGGACCTACGGTAGCTGTGTCCTGAAAGTGCTTGGTGACGGAAGGATTGTGGAGGGACCGGGAAGTTGGATGGGGGTGCTGGGACTTGGAATGTTTGTCGGTTTTGATGATTGCTGCAAGGTGGGGAAAACGGTGGAGGGTAAAATTTTGTATGACGTGACCTGTAAAGAGAAAGCAAAGTAAAAGACTGATGAAACCCGATGTCCCTGGTGCTGTCAGAAGAAAACTAAGGATGTGATTCCGAAGACCCGTTGTTGGGAACAGCGTACCTGTGATACCTGTTCCAAAGGGAAAAAGACCTGGAAACCTGAAGCCTCTCCAAGTCGTAGTAATCCGTGCTCATTTGGTGTGGCCGGATCCATCGTCGGTCCTCCAGCGGGGGTTTCATTTGACAAGCCTTGTTTAAAGCACGACCGATGTTACGGAACCTGTGAGGCCAACGGGGGGAGACAATAAGGACGTCTGTGATAGAGAATTATTCGAGAATATTGTTGACCGTTGTGATCTCATACCTTCTGATTTACAGGAAAAGAGAAGGGAATGTATTGAATCTGCCCATCAGATTTTGTCGGGGTTACAAGATCTTTAGTGGAACCCCACTCCCAGTTGATGACCCCAGAGAAAATTTTAATGAGGCACGAGCTTGCTGTGAGCATGGGTTACCGGTATGTTTGAAAAAAGACAAGTAAGGAGATCTATAATGATCGACTTTGACTACGTTAAATGGTTCATTCGGTTGTTATTAACTTTAGTTTTTGCTGTTATATCTCGACCAGGTAATGCCAATCAAAAGGTAAAACACGTTAAGACATTAAATGACCTAAAAAGCATGGTGACCGGAGTTGATTTTAATCAGAACGGTAAGGTCATCGCAGTCGGCAAACAATCCGGGGATATAGTTTTTCTGAACGAAAAACTCTAAAGGAAGGGGGTCCTTAATTACTTCTCGTGGCACGAGAACGAACGGGAGGACTCCTGGGTTACCGATTTCTATTATGCACTTCTGGAAAAAGGACTAGACTATGACCCTGATGCCGACGGTGTGGGTGAGTTGGAGTTCTCCCCAACTGATCCCGATCGTCTGGCCGTGATCTTTCCAACACAAACAAAAGCCTCCTTGGTTCGACCGTCAAACAAACAAATCCTAAAAGAATTTGAAGTGCCCTGTTGCGTTGAAACTATGGCCTTCTCTCCCGAGGGGGTTTTTCTGGCTGTTTCAGCAGGATATAAGGTGAAAATTTTTAATACAAAAAGCTTTAAACTTCAAAAATTATTCTCAACCGGACCGATGAAATTAAAAGGGCCCGAAGCCTTATCCTATTCTTCCGGAGGAAAGTATTTAGCAAGTGGATATGAAGATGGTCTTATACAGGTGTTTAAACCCCGCTCAAGCCAGCACGTGATGACACGGTCAATCCAGAATAAAGATGGTGATAAGCGCCAGGGAACGGATGTGGTGGACCTACAATTTCTCCCGTCTCAAAATTCACAAAAGCGAAAATTGCTAACATTAACCTTGGGTAATGAAGTCACGTTCTGGGATACTCGTAAGTGGCAACCCGAAACAACTGTTTCACTCCCACCGGATACTGCTCCAACCACTTATGATCCCAACAAATTTATCTCGAGTTTTTCGGCCAGCGATCTTGAAATATCCCCTGATGGAAACATAGCAATTGTTTCAAATGACCGAGATATTCTAGTAATTTCGATCTCTCAACGAAAAATAATTCAGCGTATAGATAATGCACATAAATTTTCTGTTACGACTGTTTCTTTTTCACCCTCAGGCAAGTTTTTCGTAAGTGGAGGGGAAGATTCCCCGAACAAACCTGGCCAGGCGGTTATTAAACTCTGGAAGAATCCCTATTACGAGGAATCACCCGGTCAGCGAAAAGACACGGGTGGAAAAATTCCGCCCGGTCAGTCCGGAAATTCCAAGAAGAACTGATCAGATATTAACCGTGAGTCTTGCAATCTCACTGTCCTTCTATTTTTCTTCCATTGTAGGGTAGTTGAAGCACAGTTCTTCTCAGGAGGCGTGTAATGACGTTATCCAGTTTGAAAGTAAAGTCTTTACTGCTGGCTCTCATAATTTGCTCATCGCCCTTTTCCCCTACTTTTGTCAAGGCGGCCACTGTTGAAAAGATTGTTTCTTTCTCGGATCATCCCGCGCCGGTAACGGAAGTGCAATTTGCACCGGGCACAAATACCGTTGTATCCGGAACCAAATCAGGGGGGGTTTACCTCTGGAATCGGACAAAAAATAAAAAAGTTAACCACTTTCCCTTTCTGGAATACAATTCAATGGGAGATTGGTTGCCGTCAACGGCAGTTCAATACTTTATGAAAGCCCTTGGATGGAATCCCCTTGCCAGTCCCGTCAATGCCCTGTCGTTTCACCCTCGTAGTTCAGACGTGCTTGCCGTGGGTCATGATTTCGAAACAAAAACCAGAATATTTAATTTGAAAACATCCAAACAACTTCAGAGTTTTGAAACATACGATGGAACAACGGATTTAGAATTTTCTCCGGAAGGTGTTTTTCTGGCCATTTTAGATTGGCGGCAAATAAATGTCTGGAATACCCGGAGTCATAAAATTCATCGAACTCTCAAGGACAAACGTCTCCATGCTAAGAATGATACGGCAGGAATTTTACCCTTAGATTTAACATATTCACCCAAGGGGAAATTTTTAGCAGTATCCTTTACCGATGGAGATTTAGTTTTTTGGAAAACCCAAGCAGGCAAGAAAATAAAAACCGTCAATGTAGCTGACACAAAAAATAGCAATGAGATTTTTTCAAGTGTTAATGTTGAAGCAATTGATATAAGTCCATCCGGACAACATCTAGTGACGGTTGATTGGCAAAATAAGTTGAAGCTATGGTCTTTTCCAGAAGGCAAGAAGATTAATACCAAAAAGATATCCTCGGATAATCTTTTCACTGATGTGGCGTTTTCACCCCAAGGTAATGTCTTTGCGGTAACGAAAGGGAAAAAATTATCCTTATGGAGTGTTAAATCTCTAAAAAGATTGTCCGAGGTTAAAGTATCGGGGGATTCGTTAAACACGCTCGATTTTTCTCCCAGGGGAAAATACATCGCAACGGGGTCCGGATACATGGGAAACGATGTGACCGACAATTCGGTAACTGTATGGAAAAATCCGCATTACCAACCGGATAAGAAGCCTCCTGAAAAACGCAAAAAACCTTCACAGGGCCTTCCTAATCCGTCCCTGGAAAACCCGAAGAAAGCCAAAAAGCCTTCCAAGGAGGCAAATGACTGATTAGGGCATGAGAGCCACCTGAGTCAATTTCTTCCCCCGAAAATGCCCTTTTTTGTTCTCTCATAGTGTTTCTTTCAAAATGATGGTGGTTGATTTACGTCTATATATTAGCCTGCGGAAACAGCATTTCTATACAATTTTGATGAACCGACGCTCTTTGTCTTGAGGACACAAATCAGTAGGGGATAAAATTTTATGACTTAATTAATTGCGTCGACAGTTTCCTGGACCGTGAGGAAAGCACCCCGCCGTTTAGGGTCTAAACGAAATGATTGGTGGGATGAACTACTGGGAAATTATAACAAATAATATCTGGCACCGATTAAGTAGAGTTGAAATTTTAATAATGCTGTGCTGTTTTCCTTTTAAGCCTGCGAGGTATTGTTTTTAGAATCTCTTCTTATGACTAACGACTCCCTGACTCTAAGACTCCGCTTTCGTCTGTGCATCGGCTGAATCTTTCTTTGAAAGGAAGTACGTCTCCATCAGTCCCTTCCCTTTCACCTCGATTTTTCCCCGGCTTTCGAACTCAAATTGATTTTCGTTATCCTGATCCTCGATGGCTTTCTTTGTGGAAGCGGTGATTTGAATCTTACCGGGCTCGCTGTGACTTTCCATCCGGCTTCCCACGTTAACGGTGTCCCCCCAGCAATCGAAGACGAACTTGTCCGTCCCGATAACCCCCGCTACCACCGGTCCTGAATTTAAGCCAATACTAATGTCGAAGGACTCGTCCCCCTTCCGTCGATAACTCTGGACTTCGTTGACCATTTCGACGGCTACACTGGCCGCCACGACGGCATGATTGTCGATGGGGTTGGGAACACCGGCTATGAGAAAATACTCGTCCCCGATCGTTTTAATCTTTTCAACGGGATAGTCCTCGACAATCCTGTCGAAGGACCGAACGATGTCGTCCAGGAGGGTAACAACCGAGGCCGGTTTCAGTTCCTCCGCCAGTGGTGTGAAGTCCACGATGTCGGCAAACAGAACCGTGGCGTCGTCGTATCCGTGAGCAATTCGACGGTTGCTTTCCTTGAGTTCACCGGCCACTTCCTCGGGCAGAATGTTCAGTAAAAGTTCCTCGGACCGCTGGCGTTCCTCCTCGAGTTTCCGCTGAACGAAAAAACTGTTTTTAAACATGTTGAAAAAGAGGTGTGTTACCGATCCGACTAAAATACAGTCGTAAAAGAGAATAAACGATGTGTTCCGCAGTATTTCAAACTGCCATTGGATGGGATTTAAAGCAATAAAGGACCCCATGTACAGAAAGGGAAAGTAAAACGCCGAGAGCAGGCGCGATCCAAAGCGCAGGTGAGGTATCAGACACAAGAATGGAAGCGCGTATATTACGTTGAACCACTGGGAGGATATCGAAACGACCCGGCCGAAGCTAAAACCGGTGATGAGGATGACAATGGAGGTTAGAAAAAAGTACGTAAAATCGACGTTTTGCTTGAGGTATCCCCATGAGTTGAAGTCGAGGAGAGCAAATACAATCAGTACCAGCTGGGCACACCGCCATATCGCGTAAGAGAGGAGGAGTTCCCTGCTGAAAAGGAAAAACTCTAAAGGCCAGGAGAGCACAAGAACAATGGCGTGCCACCAGAGCCACAGGTGGAGCAGCTCCGTAAGGACGTCCACGTAAAACTGCTGGAACTCGTCTTTTCTTTCCTGGGAGATATCCGTGAAGACGAATAACGAAATGACAACGTCCGTAAAGCTTTCGGAGAAGGGAAGCCAGTTAAGGATTCTTTTAAGTAAATTTGCACCTCGACGGTGAAGCTGTCCCCACCAATCGAGGACCCCAAACGTCATTGAGTTTGCTTAATCGTCACTCGCAAATTCAAATCCAACCTTTAAAAACCGTTCATCCAGGTTTTTCGACCAGACAATACTGGCCGTTGTCTGCTCGAACTCGTCGGAAGTAATGACAATTTGCTTTCCGATAGAAAAATCAAAGTAGTCATTGTGAAAGACTCCGGCGCACCCTCCTTTGGAGACGTCGCGGAGTAATCCAATGACTACCTCGGACTGCTCAATTTCGCCTTGAGCCACCCGCAGGATTGAATTCTTATCGGAACTGTAGCGTAAGTGCTTCCGCTGATCGTCCTGGGGCATCGGATTCCCTCTCATCGCGAAAAAGGATCAGAAAAATATCCTGATTTCTCATAATACACAAAAACCAACTTTTTCACCAAGTTTATTCGACGGGGGTAACGTTGAGTCTCGGCACTCGGGATTTCGGATTCTAGGTTGGTATTCCGTTGATGCAAGAATGAAAATTGCTCATTACCTAAACAGGTTGATATTTTGACTTCAAGTGAGACAAAATTCCGGAGGTTTGTGAGGAATGACCCAGGGGGATCACGAACGCACACGAACTCCGTTTTTCAACGACACCAGTCTTCTGGAAGTCATTGGCAATTCCTTAAAACGATTTGTTTTTCTCTCCGATCATTCACCGGTCTTTTATCGAATGTTTCATAAACGCATGAAATCCTTCGCAATCCGACGGAAACAGGTGCTTCTGCTTCTATCGGCCTTACTGGTTGGAGGTTTCTGGATTGAGGACTTTCTCACGGGCAAGTCGTACGAACTGATTCTGGCCTACGCCACCTGGCGACCAACGGCTGTCGTGAGTGTTCTGATCGGAGCCATCGGGCTTGAGTACTGGGAAGTTCTTCGCAGGTACCGGAACTCTTTTTACCTTGGTATTGTCACGTTCTGCATGGCTCTGGGCGGGTACCTCCTGGGATCGGTGAAGGGGACTGAATTCACCGGATTCTACTACATGGCTTATCTGGCACCCATGTATACGATCGTGCTTTGTGTGGGATTGACGAAGCGGATTCTGGCGGCAGCGGGGACCTCGGCCGCTTTCCTTACGACGTACTTGCTTGCAACTCCGGTCGAGGTTCCGGTGGATTTCTACCTCCACTACTTCCCGTACTGGATACCGGTGGTTACTGTTAATGCAGTGATTGGTCATGCAATTTACCAGTACGATTACCGCATGTTCGAAAAAGAACGGGAGTTAAAAAAGCGTCGTCAGGAAGTTGAGCGACTGGCCAATCAGGACCAGCTCACCTCGCTCTTGAACCGGACTCATTTCACTCCTCTTGCCGAGGAAACCTTTGAACGCGCCCAGGAAAACGACGAGGATCTTTCCCTGATCATGCTCGACCTGGATCATTTTAAGAACATCAACGACACTTACGGTCACCTGGCCGGGGACAGAGTTCTTAGCCGCACTGGAAAAATAATTGATCGGAAGACTCGGGACAAGGACGTTTGCTGTCGCTTCGGCGGGGAGGAATTCTGTATCCTTATGCCGGGAACGGATCGTGAGGGGGCCGAGCGGATGGCGGAACGGATCAAACGGGAGATAACCCTGCAAAGTTTTGATACAAATGGTGACTTGTCGTTCTCAGTAACCTGCAGTATGGGCGTCTCGGAGCTAAACAGTGCAATTCAGTCGCTTCAGGACCTGATTCGAGACGCCGACGCGAAGCTTTACGAGGCCAAAAACCAAGGACGCGATGAAATCGTAAGCGTTTGAGGGTCTTTCCTCAGGCAACAAAACTTTCTCTCCAGCACCAGACAGGACACTAACGAAATGAATCCCCTCGCAGGATGATCTTGATCATAATTAAATTGTTTCACTTTTTGGCCTAATTAATTGAACAGCGCTGCATAAAATCACCAAGAAGGGTTTCTTCAACATGATCGGACAGGATGGTTTCTGAACAAGAAACGAATTGTCGGTGGGTTCGGAGGATTACCCCTACTTAGATTTTAAGGCTCTCGATAGGCTGGGTACTCCCGGACGTTGTAAACCTAATCCTTTTCACTGTCAGAATTAGTTTCCTTTAAATTGGCCAAGCCATCCTGAAGTGCTTTTGGTGTCCACCGGTCCGGGAGAAGGTTCACGCATCGCTGGAGGAAGGGAACGATCCAGCCGAATTCAAGGTCAAGAAGACCGGCGCCGGCAATTACGATGACGGCCCCGGGGCCGGGTAGCGGCATTAATATGATACCTGCCACTATTAAGCTAAAACCAACCAGGCCAATCGTAAGCTTTAGAAATAACAGAAACCATTTCGGGAAGGAATCACGCCGTGAATGCCAGCGACTCCGGAAATCAAAGTAATAGCTGGCAATTTGTCGCCGATAGACGATGCACAGGATGGTGACGACCGTGCCAAGAATGGACATAACAACGGCGGGTATCGAGAGCGCTAAGATACTACTTTCAAGTCCCATGATCCAAGAGCAACTCGCGATGGAAGTTAATCGAAATTTACTAAGAACCTTATCCTACCAAAGAATTCTACTGGCCTCACTTCGCCCAAACATGAATTTAGCGAGGGATTAGCTGGGTTTCTCCTGGGGTGATACAATGATTTAATCCTTAAACAAAACAGAGGTACTTTCAGGTTACGCTCCCTTTTGGATCGATCATCTCCGGAGGAGTCACCGATAATGAGTCGGACGTCCACCTGTCTCTTGTTATGTTTTCTAATGATTCTTACCGTCAATCTCTGTTTGATGGTTGCAAATGTCCACGCTCACTTTCCGGTGAACAACCATCATCCCTCTGAAACAGAACAGGCCCCGCCCGGAGATCATGCTTCCCACTCCCATAAAAATTCCGAGTCGGACGCCAATTGTTGTCTCAAGACTTTCAGACTGATCCTTAAGCAATCGGTCTTTTACTTCCATCAAAAAGAGGTCCGAGGGGGTTCGCCGGTGAATTATGTCCCTAACTCGGCCGGAAGGTCCGGGACGGTCGATTCGTACTCCCGACCGTTTTCCATAACAATTCGAGGGGAACCATCGTCACCGCAATTCACACAGAAAAGTGATCGTATTAACGCACCTCCCGGGAGCTAATTCCCCTTTGTTCGTATTAATTTATCCTCTGCGGGAGGGAATTAGCCTTGTTGGGTAAATTGTCACAATCGTTCATTTCGTTTGCTTTACTGATTGCCATGACGGGCGGAGTATCCGTCTGGGCTCACGGGGACCAGAACCATTCGTCGGGACGGACTGAATCCGAAACGTCCGTCTCGATTCGCCAAAACGGTAAGGGGAAAACCAAAGCCGGTCGGTCCGAGAACCAACGCACGAATGGAAACACGTCAGTGACCCAATCAGCCCAGGAAGACCATAAATCAACGAGGAATCAAGTGGACTATTCGAAGGGACACGATCACGCCGAATCGAAGCCCGACAGTTGGTTTGAAACTCTTTTGCCGGGTTTGGCCGGTGCGCCGAACGTGCATCCGATGCTGGTTCACTTTCCGATTGTGTTCCTCTGGACGGCATTGTTGTTTATTACCGGATCCTGGTTCGGGCGGCGGGATCAATTCCTGATAATGGCAAAATGGCTCTTCTGGCTTGGGTTGTTCACACTTCCCCTTACGGCCACGAGTGGTTTTCTTGCCGTCGGCGGTTGGGGAGGCGGACACGTGACCGTTCACCGGAACCTGATGGTTGCAACCACAGTGCTGGCATTTTTGTTGTTTGCCGTTCTTCGAATCGTTGCGGGTCAAAAACGACTTTACCGCATCGTTATGACGATAGGCCTGGTGGTCGTAGTGGCTGTAATGAGCCTGGGAGCGGATCGTGGGGCCTGGCTTGTCTTTGTGAAAGGTAGCGGGGTGCAACCCGCACCACACGTCCACAATCACTGATACGGAGGCTTTTTTCTCAACAAGTGAATTATCGAGTCACCTTTGAAAGCGGAGGAACCGAAGGGAATTGACTACAATGGAATACCCCCCTACCCTATTAGACTATGGAAGTGGAATTGCCGGGCCTGAAGCAGACTTCTTATTTCGCTTAGAGTTCGTCAATGGCCTGGTGGCAGAATTTTATCTTCCACCGGTGGCTATGTTCTATTTCTAGCGGTGAGATTAGGAGTTTTTTAAGTTGAATTAGTCGAGTCAAAGTGACCTTAAAACTCCTGATATCAAAGACAATCTTATTGATTGGGACCTTCCAACCGTGATTTCTGAATGAATAAAAACTCCAAGGACTGAAGAACGACGAGAAACACATGGTTGGCAGGGACTTTTTGGGGAAATGCTGGATTGTTACAACATTCATTTGAATAAATTGGTTTCGGTGATTAGTCATGCAGGAAATTATGAATGTACTGATACAGGCCGGTACGCTCACGTTTGACATGGCCTGGAAATCCTGGTGGGCTCTGGTGCTGGGATTAACCATTGCCGGTGCGGTTGAAGCCTTCGTCAGTGAGGAGCAAATGACACGGGTGTTAGGAGGGAGGGGTCTAAAATCCCTCTCATTGGGTACGCTTTTCGGCGCTGCTTCATCGAGTTGTTCTTTCGGGGCAGTGGCCACGACAAAGTCACTCTTCAAAAAAGGGGCCTCCGCGGCTGCCAGTTTCGCCGCATTTCAATTTGCCAGTACCAACCTGGTCATCGAACTTGGCCTGGTCATGTGGGTGTTGCTCGGTTGGGAATTCGTGCTGGCCAATTTTGTCTCCGGTCTGATATTAATTGTTTTACTGGCAACTGTCATGGAGCTCTTTGTACCTCAGGAATGGTTTGATTATTCCCGGGACCGGCTCCGTTCGAGGGAAGGTGTGCGGGATCCACAGTGCGGTATGGAAGTGGATCCAGCCGCCGAGGATACGGTGGAACTGGAAACGGAGCACGGAACAGAATACTTTTGCTCGGAACACTGCAAGAGCGCTTACGAAGCCAGTGACCGGGAGAGTAACCTGACCGATAAGCTGATGACCCGTGAGGGTTGGGCCAATGCTTTCCGGAATGCTATCGGTGAGTGGAATATGCTCTGGTTTGACATTGCAATAGGCTTTGTGATGGCAGGACTGATCGGAGCCGCCGTTCCCCGAAGCTGGTGGACCACTCTGTTTGAAATTGGTACTGCCGGTACAGTCCTCTGGGTTATTTCAGCGTGTACCATTGGCGTTATTGTCGGAGTTATTACCTTTGTGTGTTCGGTCGGTAACGTACCCTTTGCTCTTATCCTCTGGAAAAATGGTATTGCCTTCGGTGGTGTGATGTCGTTTATTTTTGCCGACCTTATCGTTCCCAATATCGTTGATGCCTACCGTCGCTACTACGGCTGGCGTCTTGCCCTGACGTTGTTTGCGGCAATTTTTGTAACGGCGGTAGCATCCGGAGTGATCATACATTACATCTGGGGATGGCTTGGGCTTGTGCCCCCGCCACAGACCGTCGGTGGGACGGCGCCGGAGGGATACACTGTCTACCTGAACAGTATTTTTACCGTACTTTTCCTCATTCAACTCTGGGTGGCGAACCGTCCGGCTAACACTGGGACTGACGAAAACGGTGGTCACGAGGACCACCAGTAAGTAGACCACCGGAGTCGATAGCTACCGTATTGTCACGAAACAAGAATCGAGCAACCAGCAACGAAATCCGACAGCTGAGAATTTATTGCTTCCCTTTCACGATGCGGTCTTACTTGCCGCGATAATCGGGTGAACGATCCTCGAGGAAGGCGTCAACTCCCTCACGGTGGTCCTCCGTTTCGAATATCATACCCTGGTTGGCAACCTCATCCTGAAGGGCTTCCTCCAGACTCTTCTGTAGGCCGGATTCCAGCAGCCGTTTGGAATGACGCAATGCGACTGTGGGACCGGAGGCTATACGGTCAATAAACTCCTTACAGTCATCCTCGTAGGAGTCGGTTTCGTAGACATGGTTGTATAACCCCAGGTCGAGGGCCCGCTGGGGTTCGACAAACTCTCCGGTGTACACCAGTTCCTTGGCGGTATTTAACCCTACGAGCCGGGGAAGTAAGTAGGAGGTTCCAGCGTCGATGGCCAGGCCCACCTTCCGGAAGACAAAACCAATGGTGGCATCCTCCCGTGCTAACTGGACGTCACAGGCAATGGCAACGTTAGCGCCCGCACCAACCGCCGGTCCGTTAACCTTGGCAACGGTCGGGGCCGGGAACCGTACGAGCCTGGCCATAAGCTCGTTAGTGGTTTCTTCAAGGTATTGAACGGCCATGTCGGGTGTTGCATCGGATTCAAACCGTTCCTTCATTGCTTCAATATCACCACCGGCCGAAAAAGCATCACCGGCACCTTCAACGACCAGGCACCGCAGCGGATCCTCCGAGGAACGAAGGTCGTTCAGTGTCTCCAGAAAAGCCAATTGTAATTCTTTTGAGAGAGCGTTAAGGTGGTCGGGCTGATTCAGTGTGATCGTTGCGATTCCGTCCTGTCGATTAAGAAGCACTGGGTCGGACATGACTGATCGGACCTCCCGGAGAAATTAAGTGTCTAAGAGCAGTGAACTCAATAATGGGACAAAAAAAGCAGTTCGTGAATGCAATGAAAGCGTTTCACTAAATCGGTTTTGTATTTGATGGACGACCAGTGTGACGTTAATCACTTTGATCACGCACGCACGAAGGGGACTGGAGTAACATGGAATGACAGAGTGATTCCAAACTTTTTTAATGTCCTGAACAGGTTAGAAGTACACTTTGCTACGGTGATCGCTTGTTTTGAAACTGAGGCTTTATAAGATTCTGCCCACGGAAGATATTAAGCGTGTCGTGTTTTGAACTCGACTAAATCCTGTGTGAACTTGAATTTAGGGCGGACTTCTATTATTTTAATTTCAACTTCCACTAAAAATTTTGCGAAAAAAACACAATCGACTGAGGTTTTTTCGTAGAGAGGACTGATTTTGAGTTACCTCTCAAAGCAAAACAGGTTAATTTGGTCTTATCAGTAATTGTTGTATCGTATGGTTGCAGTTGACCCAGGTTTGTCGTAACTGAAAAAACTTAAGTGATAGCAGGCACTGTCCTCTGGAATAAAGCAAGTAAATCGTCCAGGAGCTCGGTATGGTCAACAAAAAGGTCGTATGTCTTCTCTCTTTACTCATTTTAATAACGTGCCTTCCCTCCGCCGGGCTCACGTTATCACTGCAGCAAGATGATTTGGTTGGGGATAACGAGGGAGCATCACCGGGGCAAATCAAGCGAGTCTTCAGTGGTCAAGTCACCGCCGACGAGACAATCAATGATACAATCGGGTTCACGGTAGAAATCCGTGTCCCCGAAGATGATTCCATTGCCGCGGACTTTGATGATTTTGAACGCATACGTCTCGTTCACGATGATGAAGTCGTTGATTCGGAGCCGATCGAACCGCCCTCCGGTTTCTTCACGTTAGCCTCCGACAGTCCCCCTGGATTAACCAAAACTAATCCTTACGATTACGGGATTGATGTTATTCCCGATTCGGACTCCGTTCATAAACGGGAGTTCAAAGCGAACCTGAGGCTGGTGAGTGCTGAAGATAAGGACGCCGAGGGTGGTGAGACGCCCTTTATTACCTTCACCAACCTTATTGAATCCTACCATTTTGCCACCAGTAATGATGCTATACCGGAAGTATTGGCGGCCCAAAGTGAATCAATCCCGCTTCTTCACCTGATGTTTGCGGGCCAGAACCCGAATAATACCCTTTTCTTCGAGGATGTAGCTTTTCAGATACGGGAGCGGCTCGGGGAGATTATTCCCGGGGGTAGTGCCCTGGATAATTACGGTGATTTCAACACCTTCAAATTGATGCGTTCAACCGAACCCGAATTTGGTGCCGGTTCGTTAGAAACGCTCGCGACCATAGAGCGAGAGAACATGCCCGACTCTCATCTTCCCGGTGATGCCACCGATACCTACACAATTTCCTTTGCCGGCCAGGCGGACGGATGGAGGAATGGTGACGAGGATCTTTTCAAAGAGACGCTGGACCAGGCTCATTATTTCGTTACCGTTTCAACCAACCAGGGTTGGGATACCTCCACGGACGCTCCCAACGCCCAGTTTTTCGGCTACGGTGACGCCTGGGACGCCTGGCTCGACACCGGGGCGCTGGAATTAACGACGACCGTCACGAACGATGCAATGGGCGACACACTCATAGACATTACCCAGGGACCCATTTACAACAGCGTTAAGAACCTGAGCGGTTCCACGGGTGGAGCCATAGACGAGTTCTACGGAGATCCGGACGCTAACATAAACAATGGTAAGGGTCTTGATTACCTTCCGGATCGAATTTTTGATTTTATTGCTCTGGGTCCCGCCGATACATCGGCGGCCGAAAAAACAACCCTTGATGCCATTACCATCGAATTTCCCTCCAGTTCACCGGGGTTTGTTCCAAAGAATGACATTCGTAACTTAACGAACAACATGAAAAGTGGGATTTCCGTCTGGTTCAACGAAGCTCCCTTCGATGAACAGTCCCACGCCGATAATCATCTACCTCTTTCACCGGATCGCTCAAGCTGGTTATCGGATACGAAAGTTAGAGTTGAGTTGCAGGATGGATTCAACCTGAAACCTCCGCAGGATTCCATTTCCAGTCCCGACGAGGACCTGGAAGTCAACCGGGGTATGATGGACCGATTTCATCCCAAAACGGCCCTTCCGACGTTTTACGTAAATTTCCTCATGAATCAGTCCGCCAACCACGCCGATACCTTTGAGGCTCAGATATCGACCGGTGGATTACATTTCAGTCAGGGTAACAGCGTCGAACAGATTAACCCGGTGAACTATACTGTTTTAGATTCGTTACTCTCCTCACAGGTTCACTCCGATACCACGGGAACGCTTACCCAGGCCGTGGAAGTGTTTTTTAGCCAGCTCGTACCGAAGGACAAACAGATCGGAGCTCCAAGTAAACCCTTACCAGTCATTGGTCTGAACGTGCAGGACCACAGCAATGCGAGTGGAACTGACGTGCTCCTCGATCAAGTTGACGTGATTTTCGAGGAGGGGGATCCGAGCTTTACGGCTGGAGACCTGAACCCGCTTTCCAACACCGATCAAAGTGGTGTGGCCATTTATCGCGACAACAACAGTCATCCCAATAACAACTCCGGACAATTTGACCCGGATATTGACGTCCGAATGCCTCTGGATGTCAGTAAATCCACGAAGAACGGCCCGACGGGTGAAGCCGCCGATGATCCGTTTGCTCGGCTCTTTATTGATCACAGTGCCTCCACACCGGCGGTGGTGCCACACGATGACCAGGGTGATAGCGAAGGAACGGATTACTTCGTTGTGGTCCGGACGAGTGACAATGCGGACAACCGTGATGAATTTAAGGCCACCATGGGGAATCGGGGGGTCAGTGATGGGATTCGGCCCGTGGTTGAATTTGTTGAAAGCAGTACTCCATCAAACTCTGTGTCGGAAATTTTCTCCAAAGGTGACCTGGCCGCGTCCGATCGTTTCTTTACTCGTAAGGTCCAGATCAATACTATAACCGCTCTGTCCATCAATGACCTCACGAATCCAGCTCAACGGATCACGGTCGATGCTCCGCACCTGCCGGTTTTTGGGTTCAATATTGCGGACGGTGACACGGGCGATCAGACGCTCGAGCGAGTCGACGTGACGTTCAACTTTAACAACACCACCGATAGCTCCGACATAGCCCGGCTCGGTTCGACCGAGGAAAGTGGTATCGCACTCTACCGGGATGACGGCGACGGTGAATTCAACCGAAACAAGGACGCACTCGTCCAAATTGTTGATCCCGATTGGACGGTCTACGGTGATACTGCCAGTGTGGACCTTGTCCCGGCGGACTCTCAGCCTATTAGTGACGAAAACGATCAGACTGATGATTACTTCATAGGGGTCCGTTCAAGCCGGAACATGGAGTTCGGGGACACGTTTACGATGGCCATTGAAGGCAAGGATATCATTTTCAGTGTAGAAAAATCGGATGAAACCGACACGGCTGTTACTAACACGATCACGGCCGGCCTGCCGATAATCATATCGGACCGAGGGTCCCCACCCACTCATAACTTGAGTCCCGATAACGCCCCGCTTGATGTTGTGGGCATTAATACCGCCGATACTAATACCGGTCAGTTCCTTGATGAACTGACGATAAGTCTTGAGGATACCGGAGCAAATGATTTCTCCATAACGGACCTCAAGGAAATCACCTCGGATTCGGAGTCCGGCGTGGCTGTCTGGCGTGACAGTGATGGCAACGGTGAGTTTGAACCGGACACGGATAGTTTCATCAAACCGACGGGCATTTCTGAATTTGTCAACGATGAATTCACCTTTACCTTTACCGGGACGGATGATGATACATCCATTCCCGATCGACTTGATGACACGGATGACTTTCTGATTGCCCTTCGGCCCAGTTCTAAAATTACAAAGGACGACGACTTCGTCCTTGGAATTCCTGACAAAGGCTTTCAGACCGACGATAACTTTTCGAATAACTTTGAATTTACTAGCCGGCGGATCGTAAGCACGGAAGGCAACGTGGATAACACTCCCCCCGATATCCTCACTATTAAAGAGCCCAGCGATGGACAATCAGTGTTCGAGGACAAAAGTGACACGTTACTCGTAAAGGTACGGGCTGAGGACAACGTCCTGGACGATACCACGGCAGTTGGACAGGTGACGGTGCTCCTCGATGGCGTGGAATTGAGCCCGACCGCCACCCAGGTCTCAACGCATGACTGGGAGCAGGTGATCGACCTCGGGTCCCTGTCAGGAGGTACACATACCCTCTCGGCCAAAGCCACTGATATCCACGGTAACGAAACGGGTCCTATAGATCCGATTGAGTTTGAACTTATCGAAGCTAATGATGAACCCGTATCGATCTCAAAACTCAGCCAGCTTGTGGATAAAACGATCGATGTTGAGGTAACCGTGGCGAATCAATCCTTCGTTGAACTGAGACTGGCGGTAGACGAGAACGTCAATGACAGTCCGGCGAACTTCACTGTTGTTGAGAAAAAGCGTCCCGACGTCCCTGGTGGAAGTACCTACACGTTCAACGATATTAAGGTTTCACTATCGGCCGATACGGCCGCCGTGGTGGCCAGGGGATTTAACGACGCCGGTGTCACGGATTTCTCGAGTAAATTATTCTTCAATCGAGATGAAATCCTTGGCGTAACCCTGACGGGGCGTCTGGGC
>JBDGPI010000173.1:37058-45965 GCA_042219765.1 Salsurabacterium abyssinicum (SeqCode) | reverse complement strand
GTTGACGCAAGCTTGGCGGATGCGCTTGCGGCATCCAAGGATTTTGGTGTTGTCGTGTTTGGAAACAAAGGGCCCGGTAGCAGCAGTACCAATTCCAGTTCCCCCCGTTTTGATCCGACGCAGGGGGAAACGCTAAAGGTAATACCCCCCCAATCGTCCGGAGCAACAATTAAAGTCTTTTCACTGAAGGATGAACTTGTGTTTGAGGAATCGTCCCTGACGGGCCAGGAAGTGGAATGGGATGGCTCCGATCTGAATGGTTCACTTGTCAGCACGGGGGTTTACGTTGTCAAAGTAACGAGCGGAAACAAGACTAAAACATTTCCGGTGGCCGTAGCCAAATGACGCTCAGCGATAACCGAGTGGTTTTTAAGGCCCTGGTCCTGGTCGTGGTTACGTTTTTCGCTTACACGAGTACAGCTGATGCCGCGGTCAACTGGGGCGCGACGGCCCGAGGCATGGGCGAGGCATATGTAGCGTCCGCCAGTGGACTGGAGGGGATTTCCTACAATCCGGCCAGCGGTGGTATTATCGAAAAGGGAGAAGTGGTCTCAAGTGTCTCCCGGAGTTCCCAGAATTCCGTCAAAGTCAATTACGGGACGATCGGGGCCGGTATGAGGGTGAGAGATTACAACCATAGTCTGGTTGTCAATCGCACCTCTATTTCACACAACTTCAATAACTTTGATCTGACCACCGAGGGATTAAGTCTCGATTACAGTAAGGACGTCTACTACTACAATCTGGCGACAGGGTCCAAGTCCGACCATGAATTTGCAATCAACCTGAAGTATTTTTCCGTGGATTCATCTTTGACTGGCGTCACCGCCAGTGGCCGGGGGTTTGACCTGGGTTATCTTACAAAGCTGTCCGACCGGACCCGGTTCGGTGTAGCAGCTTTGAACCTGGCTGCCAGCCGTGACTGGGCCACAGGGTCGGAAGAAACTATCCCCCGCGAAATTCGGGCCGGGTTTAATCACGAGGCCGACTTCGGGTGGCTCGTTGCCGGGGATGTCGTCCACCACGAAATGGATGGACTGGCATCGGTTCACCTTGGGATGGAGCGATGGTGGATCCTCGAGGAGACGGATTTTGAATTTGAGTACCCTGTGGCGTTTCGATTTGGTCTCGAGAAGCGGTTGGTCGGTCAGAAAGACGCAAATGTCAGTCTGGGATTTTCATTACGCCGGAACAAGGGAAACTTCACCTACGCCTACCAGCAGCGGTCTAACTTCGATAACCGACACATATTTGGCTACACGACCTCATTTGAACCGTTTGTCGAATAACTCCTATTCTCCCAACCGATTTGTCCTTCGATTGCTGTTTAAAAAACCGAAAGTTTATTCCACGAGATTTATTTTCATGTTCTCTGTTTGACTTAATTTAAGCACGTATCTATTACAAAGCTGGACCTGATCAAAATCCTTGTTTATTAATCAAGTGGCATAGCTTTCGAACCACAAATCAACTAGCTTTGTTAGGTTTTCTCCTTTCCATATTTCGTCGAGTATCTCCCAGGTGTAGAATTAATATCACATCGTATTGATTCCATTCTTTGTATTAGCATTGGTCCTGAAGTGGGACTCAAAGGCTGTTGTCACAGGACGGTTTTTAAGGCGAGGCAATCAATCACTAAACCGCATGAAAGTCATTAGAAGCACGGCCGGGTCAACCGTCTGAATCTCGTAGCGTTGATCGGGAAGCAAGAAAAGGTTGGACCCTTCATCCGGATGCAGGTGAGCGTCGTCAGTCTCGATATGGATCCGTCCCCGATAGACAAGCAGCGACAGGGCGGCCTCGTCGAGCCTCTGATCGGTGAGAGCAGATCCCTCGGCCATCACCAGTAAGGATTGGGTCGTGTTGCCGAAGCCACTGATCTGTTTTTCTCGGTAGCCAGGGGAGTCCCCGTCTTCGCCGAGTCCTCGTTGCAACTCCTCAATGAATCGTTCAAGGTCCTGCTCGACAAAGGAGTCCCCCCAGGGGTCCCCCGGAAATCCGTCAAGGGGACTCATTGGGGGATAATCGTACTATCGGTCGATTTCACAGCCGGGTAAACCGAGCAAGAAACTGTAGGTCGACCGTGAGTGCACACTACTTAGAGAAGGTCAATGTCCAGGCTGATATCGGCTCCGGCGAGTACTTTGGACACGGGACAACCGTTTTTGGCCTCGTTGGCGATCTCCTGAAACGTCTCCTCCTCGACGTCGGGAACCTCAGCCTCGGACTGCAGGTGGATCTCATCGATTTCGAGTTTGTCGGTGTTCAGGTTAACAGTCGCCTCCGTCGAAACCCGTTCCGGTGTGTATCCGGCCTCGTCGAGGGCATTTGACAGGGCCATCGAAAAGCACCCGGCGTGTGCTCCGGCAATGAGTTCCTCCGGATTCGTTCCGTCGCCATTTTCAAAACGGGAGGCAAAACTGAAGGCCCCCTTAAAGGCACCACTACCTAATTCCATTTCTCCGCTACCGTTCTGAAGGTCACCTTCCCAGGTGGCGTTTCCACTGCGCTCCGGCATAAAAACCATCTCCTGTGAATGAGGTAAATCGTTCAGTTTAAGAGTAACCAGCCTGTCGGTCTCCGACCAGCAAGTTTCTCAGAGGCCGGGGATTGAATCCGCATTGTCGTAATCGTACTCGGCGTTAATTTCCTTGTACTCCTCCCATTCGGGCGGCAGGTCGTCCGCAAAGAAAATCGCGTCCACCGGACACTCGGGTTCACACATGGCACAGTCGATGCACTCCTCGGGATGGATGTAATACATCCCATCCTCCTCAGTGCTGTAAATACAATCCACCGGGCAAACTTCGACACAGGCGGCGTCTTTGACGCCAATACAGGGTTCGGCAATGATGTAAGCCATCGGAGACACCTGCCAAAAGAGGAATCGGATAGCGCTGATTGCTGGTTAAGTTCAATCCAGTCGTGTCGGTCCAACGGGTCCCTCCGCTTTAGGATGATTCCGCCGGTTGAATTGGTATCCGTAATTGCGACTGCAATACGATTCCTCCGGGTGATCGTTGACGTAGAATTCCTCACTTACCGTTTCGCCATCAGTTGTTTCTGAACCATTGATGAGGCTGTATTCGTCGACTCTCAGGTCCCCGGAACCAATGTCGGGTAGGACATTCCGAGCTTCGGACGCAACGAGTTCCGCAATTTCACCCGGGGATTGACGTTTGTCGCCGTGACCGAGTACCGTCCGGGACTCTCCCGCCTGGTTGCTAAGGGTAATCCTCACAGTTTTCATTCCCATCACCTGTTCCTCTCCGATTATAGGCCCGTTGAATCTTGAAACGTCATAATAGTTTAGTGAGATACTCAACTATTATGATGTATCTCATACCGACGCTTTCTCCCATGAGGGTATACTCTCTGATAGCTTGTTGATGGGGTAGTACAACCAGTTTCTTTCGGAACGAACAATTATGCCAACGATTACCCCATTCGGGTTATATCCACTAAAGAAACGGTGAAAATTCATGAGCTACTGGCAGGGCTGGTTCAGAGGTTTGCTCGTGCTTTTCGCGCTTCTGGCAGTCAACTTCATAATCACGTTTGGTCTTTACTGGGGTGGGATTTATCCACTTGAAAATGTCTCCCACGAGTCAAGACCTCCCGACTGTTCGGAGCTAGAGGAACACGTTGGTCCCTGGATGCAGAAAGTACTGTGCGACGCGGACAAGAATCATCAATAGCCAACAGGAATCACTACCATCGTAGTGGTTTGCCGCAACGGTCACCGCTGGAACGAATGCGGTGGTTTTGTTTTTAGCGGGGCAAAGATTCTGAGGTTTCACCTGACTTTTAAGTGACAACGAAAGGTATTAACCATGGATCAAACTGAATTTGAAGAGCTTTTCAAAGAGGAACACCAATCCATTCTCCAGGACACCGAACGTCTCATTCGCCGGATTGAGAACAGCACCAGTCCGGATATCGAGGACGAAATTGACACACTCAACGACCACCTCGGACCTCACTTTCGATACGAGGAAGAAGCCCTTTATCCATCCCTCGAGGATCAATACGGACGAATATACGTAAAACGTCTCTACGATTCTCACGAGGGAACTATTTATACGCTCCGTAAGCTCAGGGAGATGGTTGTTAATAATTCACTCAATCAAAGCAAAGCGCTAGAGTTGATTTACGGTTGGTTACTACCCCACGTGAGCGATTGCGAGGGGCTCTCAATTATGGTCGATCAGATCCCCTCGGTCGCTATTGACGAAATAACCCGGGCCCGAGAACGGGCCAATAGTGAAAACCTTGATTTATTAACCTGGGCCGACCGGGAGAGGGGGGAGCCGGATTTCGGTACCCTGACGATTTACGATTAAACACAGTGGTTCTCGAATAACCGGGTTAGCTTGAAGTAACGGTGTATATTTCAGGGGCTTTTGTCCAGTTAAGACTTAGGATGTCCCTTATAAAATGGAGGTAAGAACAATGCCAGAACAAGAGGAAATTCGTGAAAGGTTGAAGGAATGTTACGATCCGGAAATACCCGTTAACATTGTCGACCTGGGGTTAATTTATAGTATTGGAGTCGAGGATGACTTCGTCGATGTGACCATGACGCTGACGGCCGTTGGATGTCCCGTCGCCGATCAGATGAAAGCCCAGGTAGAGCAGAAGGTCTTCGAGTTCGATGACGTTAACGAGGTCGACTGCGAAATTGTTTTCGAACCTCCATGGGACCCGGACATGGTTACTGAGGAAGGGGAAGCTGCACTGAGTTCGATGGGAGTGCTTTAGGAAAATAATTGTGAACCAGACGTGAACCCCACGCCCGGAGATTATTACTTCATGAATTTCTACGACATAGCGACCGCTTTGCTGGCCACAATCGGTTTGATTGTTGTCGTGACTTATCTGCTAATTTAATTCCTGGCTCCGATTGGACCTAAACCGTTCGGAGGCACAGGCCGTCCTCTTTTGAAGGGGCACGGCAGTTTGGTGTTCCTGACTCGTAAAGAGTTATAGGACATGATCATACTGACCTGGGGGATTCCACCAGCGAACGATAGCCAACGGGTGGACCCTGATTACACTCAGTGTGGGCCTTTGCGTAGGTTAATTTTTACCGATAAGGACTCTCCATTCGTTTCCGCCTTCTTTCAGGTAATCCCAGTGGATGTCCCCGGACATTTCCTCCTGCATCTGGTAGTAGAGAGGTTTGGGATCGTGATCGTTAATCAGCACGAAGGCATCGCCGGGTTCAAGGTCCTCGTAACGCTCGTAGATCAGGTCATGACGCTTCTGCGGCTCGTAGGATCGCACATCCAACTCAGGATGGTCCTCGTCGGAATCCGAGGATACCGGGGTCGAACCGGTGGAACTGGTAGAAGTCCCTTCCTGGTCGTCCTGGTTTCTCAGTAAAACTCGGCATTCTCCGGGTTCCTTCAGGCGATACTCCCAATCGAAGGCATCCTCGCCGTGGGCGTCCTTCAGCTGATGGTAGAGTGGCTCGGGGTCATGGTCGGCGACGATTTCCATGGCGTCCCCGGCAGTCAGTAGATCAAAACGGTGGAAAATCGTCTTGTGTCTGTCGCTGGGTGGAATAACCCGAACGTCGACCCGGGTTGACGCTTCGTCAGGAAGTTCCTGGCTTTCAGCTGTTTTTGTTATCTTGACCCGGTAATCGTCCGTTTCTTTTTTTTCGTAGGACCAATCGAAACTATCTCCATGGATCGATTTTAACTCGTAAAACAGCGGTTTTGGATCGTGGTCGTTAATAAGTATGAAATCCTCACCGACCTCCAGCGATTGGACCTTTTTTAGAATTTTTTCGTGCCGCTGGGGGGGAGGAATCTCCCGAACGTCGAATTCGCCATTGGGATTCGTACCGGACTTCGTCACGATCAGGGTCCAGACATCGGGTCCGTCCTTGTCCCGGGACCACTCGACGGAGGGATTTTCTTCCTCCGCGTATTCCCGAAGAACGGGTTCAGGGTCGTGGTCGGCTTTTATGCGCAGGGGAGCCCCCGGGTCCAGCGATTGAAGTGTCTCGAGTACTTGCTCGCGGCACTCCGGATGTTCACTCTCAGTAATGTCAAGTTCCAGTGTCAACGTAAAAACCTCCTCAGGTTGAATTAATGTTAACTGAGTATATACCTCAGCAATTGAAAAGGCGTATGATCCAAATCACAGTAGATGATTGATTGGATCAACTATTTGAAACTGGATTCACCCTGGCTGGGTGGGTTCTCCAGGAGGATTGAGGCGTGGTAGAGTGGGCCTCTTCTGTTATTTGTCAGTGGGCGATGAAACATTTTTTGAATTAGCCAAATGTATTTGGACCACGCTAAATTCATGCCACACACTAATCATTCCTGATGAAACCCCTGTTACTTTTGATTTCAACAGTAGTACCAAAATCTTCCGAGAGGCCCTTTAGTCGTTTCAGGATAGACTGGGCTTTTTGTACTTGAGCGAGGCGAGGGCGGCCTCGCCGGGGTCCGTTGTGATCGTATCCAAGACTAATGGGATGAAGAACGAGTGATTGAAAACCCTCATCACGAAAGCGGGTCCTGGCGATGACGCCTTCGTACCATCGTTTGTTTATACCGAGTTTCTCGTAGATTTTCCGGGGGAGGGTGATATCCTTTCTGTTCGTTTCCTCCCGGGACCTGGCGTAAGCATCAACCCGTCGTGGCTGAAATTGCTCAAATTGAAAGGCGAAATTTCCCAGACTGTAGAGAATCGGACTTGATTGATAAATTTCAATTCCCCTCAGGCGATGGGGACCGTGCCCAAATACTTTATCCGCACCGGCCTCCACGGCCCGATGAGCTACCGTTCGAATAAAATCCGCCGGCTTATCACTCCAGTTGCCCGGCTGGTGTGCGTGAAGGCTTACGATGACCAGGTCATGGTTCCTGTCCGCTTGTTTGATCGACTTCATGAATATCCTTAAATCGTTGGCATTGGGTTGGTAACTATACTTTTTTTGAGTTCCCTCCCGGAAGTGAACCCCGAAAATATTTAACACATTCCGTGACTTTGAGTTCCTGAAATTTTGCCGAAGGGGATGGCTTTTAAGGTAAGTTTTCAGACCCTCAAATCGGGATTTTCCGAGGTGCAAGAAACGCTTCACCCGTAGCCCGAAGACCCCTGGATGACTCCAGGATTGACTGAGATTTCCGGGGGCGTTTTTGGCTCTGGCCCGATCCGGAAAGCTTACCGTGGCCGAGATCATCGCAACATCCATTTTGCCTTTTTCAAAAACTGCAGGAGACCTGGCTTCAGTGAGGTTTTGACCGGTACCGGAGTGTTTTAAACCTGATTGTTTAAGGTGGTCGGCAGTTTTCTTAAGACCGTTAAAACCCAAGTCACCAGCGTGATTGTTGGCCAGCGAAAGTATATCGAATCCTGCTGCCCTGAGAGTTTCGGCCGTGGAGGGATGGCCCACCAACCAGGCACCGTCTGGGTTGGGTTTAGGATGTCCATCGAATGTTGTGGCATCAACGAGTACATTTTCTAAGTTTGCCAGGGCAATATCGGCATCTGAAAGTAGCGATTGAATACTATTAGGCTCATCGGGGTTCGATACGGTCAGCGGAGGGCGAGCCAGCATAATATCTCCGGTGGCGACTATATTGATTTCGGAGTCATAGCTTTCCTGAATTGAATTTTGACCGAGTAAAACCGAGGAGACGTGTGGGAAGATTAAATACAGGAATAAAGCGGTGAGACAGAACAGTAAAAAGGGAACAAGTGGCTTCCGGATGACAACTACCTCCCTGGGACTTCAGGTCTCCACTGGTTCGATGGGGTCGCTGGACTCCGATATCGCTTCTAAGTAGTCCTCGTCCGTGAGGATGGTTCCATTAAAGTCCTCCTCCGAAAAATAGTCGCCAACGTCACCGATAAGAACCAGGGCCGGAGGGGTAAGCTCGAACTGTTTGGCAAGGTCTGGAAGAGTCCGAAGCGTACCACTCATTACTCTCTGGTTGGATCGGCTAACGTTTTCTACCGCCAGCGCGGACGTCTCGGGCTTCCGTCCGAGGTCCATCAGGGTTTGAGAAATTTTGGGAAGCTGGTTGACGCCCATGTAGACAGCCAGTGTTTTCCGGCAGGTGGCCATGCATTCCCAATCAAGGTTTTCGGCCTGTTTGTTGGGGGCCTCGTGACCGGTCAGGAAGGTAACTTCCGAGGCAATCTCCCGGTCAGTTAAGGGAACTGAAAGAGCGCTTGAGGCGGCGTTGGCCGCCGAAATTCCGGGGACGATTTCAACGTCCACCCCTCGATTACGCAGGTAGCGGTATTCCTCACCCCCCCGGCCAAAGATAAGGGGATCGCCCCCCTTCAGGCGGACAACAGTCCCATCCCCGCGGGATTCTTCAAGGAGGTTACGGTTGATTTCCTCCTGGTTCATCCGGTGTCCGTCGGGTCCTTTACCGCAGTTGACGACCCTGGTTTCGTCACTCAGATCGTCAATGAGTTCGGACGGAGCAAGGCGATCGACAAAGACCGTATCGGCCTCCAGCAGTAATTTGTATCCCTTACGGGTGATTAAATCGGGATCACCCGGTCCGGCGCCGACGAGGTAGACAGTACTCATGGTAAATGATCCTTCTTCGGCTGAGGTTGAATTTCGCACTCTTAGACTATCTCAGTTTGGTGGAACTCTCCTATGAGGAGGCTCATACAGTCATACGATAGTCCTCCATCGAGTATCTCCTTTGATTTGTCGTGAACGATGGATCAGAGGCCGTTGATGAACGGGTGGAGTGACTTCGAGGACTGAGTGAATAAGAAAGGGTCTTAGCCCACACCCGGGGGTGTCTCTGGTTTATCGGGGTGTGGTTGTTCGAAATATTCTTGCATGGTTTCAAGCGAGCGTTTTTCCCGATCCTGACGCTGATCTTCGGTGATTTCTTCACTACCGGGAGGAACGTC
>JBDGPI010000173.1:34413-37048 GCA_042219765.1 Salsurabacterium abyssinicum (SeqCode) | reverse complement strand
GGTACCGTCCAGTCGTGGGCGAAGGCTGTGTCGGTGTCCTCAAGAACGGCCAGAGCAACTTCCGCGCCGTGGCCGGCCGAAATGATTGCCTGGTTGGGCTTGTTGGCCAGACTGCCAGCGGCGTAGAGCCCCTCCACCGGGGTCCGGCCACCTTCGTTCGTTTCGACGTAACTTCCGTGTTCCTGTTCGACGATATTTACGTCGAGGTGTTCGAGATACTGTGCGTCACCTGCCGTGGCTGCAATCAGATTGTTACTGCGAAATTCAAATTTGTTCGAGGAGACCGTTGAGGCCACGAACCCCCCCTCAGGGTGACGATCCACGTCATCAATGGATCCGTTCTTGAACTCGACCCCGGAATTGCTTGCCTGATCCTCGAGGATGTCCAGCAACAGACGCGGGTTAATACCAGCGGGAAAGCCGGGGAAGTTCTCCAGATGAGAATTCATCGTTAACATCGACTCACCGTCGGTGACGATGACAGTGTCCAGTCCCTGTCGAGCGGTAAAGATACCGGCCGAATGACCGGCAATACCGCCTCCAACAATTAAAACGTCGAATTCTCCTCCAGACGCCATGGTTATGCTCCTCCATTACGAGCAGGTGTTAGACCATTGATACAGTGGATCGAGTACTCCTGGATATTACCCGGATGCACTTACGGGTAATTGATCTATCAACATTTTTACTCGGACGGTTCGGTAGCTGCTTCCTCCTGCTGTCGGGTTTCGGACCTGGATCGATTTACTCCGGCCGCCTGTTCTTCCAGGGGCTGTGAAGGAACCTCCTCCTCGATACTGTCCTTTGCTTTGGTGACTTCTTCCTTGAAAACATTGATGCTCGATCCAAGGTTTCGGGCCAGTTCCGGTAGTTTGGACGGGCCAAAGATCAGTAATATAACTCCAAAAATAAGTAGCGTTTCCGTCCAGCCAAATCCCATAGTTGTTCCTCCTTCCGGATGAAATGTGAGTACTGTAGTTAATACAAGTATACGCGGGGAGCCGGCTTTTGGGATATGAGCCGCATCACATCACGGGCCTCCCTGAATGATTACTCGACCAGTAAATTATTCGCCGGTCGGAGCAGAGGTCGGAACCCCGGGGAACGTCTTGCAGGAACCTGGATGTTGTTCAGGGAGTGACCGTTTGGGCTTGTCCACCCATTTTGGATGCCGCACAGTCAAAACAGGCGGCTTCCGGATCGGTGTCCGGGACGTTCGGTTCGGGTCGTTCGTCAAAGACCGGCAGACCGAAGGCCAGCCGCTCCCGCAGGCAGAACCAGCGCAGCAACCGTCCGGCCCGAGCGAAAAAGTCGGATTCGGTTTTCTCCTCGAGAGCTCGCCCGAAGCGTGGAACCCACCATCCGATGTGTTCCCGGTAGAAATCCTCCAGTGCGTCCTCGATCGTTTCGAGGTTCTCGGAATCGTGGCCTTCCTGACGACCGTGGAGCAGTTTGGTGAAGAGGTAGTACATGAACTCGAGTTCGAGCCGGATGTGGTCCACCCGCTCGGGGTTTTTATCCTCCGGGTTGAGGCCGAAGCCTTTGTAGAAGCCTCCCACGTCCGCCATTAGCTGGGACCGATAGAAGAGGTCGGTTTTTTCGCAGTACTCCACTTCGTGGGGCGGACAGTCCTCGTCGACGGTCAATCCGAACACTGATTTGTACTCCTCACGCACCGATTCGCGTGACCAGTCGGGCTCCTCGAGGAAGGCCGTCAGATCCACGTCGTGTTTCACGAGTTCGTCCGGGCCCGTCGAAGCCAGCATCGTCTGATCCTGGGCATAAAATTCCAGGGACCGGCGGGTCTTCTGCCGAAAGTCGTCCTCTTCTAGCAGTTTGAACCGTTCGCCCACCGGGTTCGAAAAGACAGCCGAGAAGAACAAATAAAGGTTCCGCCGGGCCAGTTCGTCCGCGTTGTCCTCTTTCATTGCAATCACCTCCGGGGGAGATCAGTAGCTGTTGTAGTGTTCGTCCGGGCGCTCGTGTCGGTTCTCTTTTACGTTGACCCGGACGATCTCGTCACCGGCTTTGTTGTACCCGATGGCCGTATCGTTGTAGATTTCCTGGACCTCCTTGGAGCCGTCCGGTAGCGTGACCTCCGTTTCGGCGATTTTCTCACCTTCCTCAATTTCAAAGGAGAACATAATCTGCTGGGCCGTCCTGAACAGTTGCAGAAGGCCTCGGAGTCGGCGGGACGGGTTAACGTAACGTTCGATCGCGTCCTCGACCCCGGGCCCAAACATTTGCTCGAGGTAGTCACGGTCGACCCATCGAGGCGGAATGTAGAAGCCGTTCGGGGCCGTCCCGAACTGAGGGTAAAGCGGCAGGGCCACTTTCTCCTCCTTAACCATGTAATAGATCGGGTTATCCGGATCGTGAACCCAGTTACCCTGGTCGTCGACTTCGACCAATCCCTGCATCCTGATTTTCCCAACACACGAGGCCATACATCGGGTTTCGATCGGGTTACCGTCCGGAGAAATTTCCTCGTCCTTCCCTTCCAGCCGTGGGTAACAACCGATGCACTTCTCACTTGTCTGGGTATTGGAACGGTACATCGACTTCTTGTACGGACAGGCCGAGACACACTCCCGGTACCCCCGGCAGCGTTCCTGGTCGATCAAGACCACACCGT
>JBDGPI010000173.1:33280-34403 GCA_042219765.1 Salsurabacterium abyssinicum (SeqCode) | reverse complement strand
GCCCACGCAGGAGTGGAAACAGGCGGGCGGCTTCCCCTCCTCCATGCGGGGGTAACAGAGGATGCACTTCTCCATCTTGCCCGAGCGCCAGTTGTAGTAGGGCTTCTTGTAGGGACAGGCCGAGAAGCAGTACCGCCAGGCCCGGCAGACGTCCTGGTCGATCAGGACGACGCCGTCCTCGTCCCGCTTGTAGATAGCGTCGCGGGGACAGGCCGCAAGGCAAGCCGGGTAGGTGCAGTGGTTACAGATCCGCTGCAGGTAGAAGAACCAGGTGCCGTGTTCCGGAAGTTCGGCCGACCGGTCCTCGTCGTCGGGATCCGACATGGCGTCCGGGTCCATTTTACCGTTTTTGTTGCGACCAGAGCCGGAGTAGGCGGTGTCCTCGTAGATGTTCGGTGCCTTCCATTCGTCCTGGTCCGGTTCGTACCCAAGCACCCGGTTCTGGGGTTGATCGACGTCGCTCTTGTCAAGTGCCTCAAAAATCGTGTCTCCCTCGAAGGTGCCGTAGGGTTTTTTCTGTTCGCCCGGAGGATCCTCCTCGGCATCGTTGTCGGTCGCATCCCAGACCTGATTCCCGGGGTTTTTCTCCTCGAGCATCTCGAGGAGCTTCTTGTCCCAGTTCTGCGGGTACCCCCCGTAGGGCTTGGTCTCTACATTGTTCCACCACATGTACTCCTGTCCTTTGGAGAACGTCCAGGTGGACTTGCAGGCCATGGTGCAGGTCTGACAGCCGATACAGCGGTTTATGTTGAAGACGAAGGCAAATTGACGGTCCGGGAAGGATTCCTCGTGGGGGTAATCCATCTCCCGACCGATCTGCCAGTTGTGTACGTCAGCCATTGTCATCGTCCTCCTCGGAGGACCCGGATGGTTTCGGTTTGGCTCGAACAGCGTCCGATTCGTACTCGTAGCCGGCGTGATCCGCGAGAACCTCGTCAATCATGGCCTCGACGGCGTCCTTGCCGTATCGTTCGAGCATTGCGTGGGCGCTTTCGTAAAACGAATTTTCGAAAATGGACATCAGCTGTTCCTTCGTTTTTCCCATGCGTACGTACTCCTCGACGAAACACCGGAGCATGAATTCGGGGTCTCCGGGTGCCGGCGTTCCAATCAGTTCCATTGG
>JBDGPI010000173.1:28377-33270 GCA_042219765.1 Salsurabacterium abyssinicum (SeqCode) | reverse complement strand
GTCGGCTTCGGCGTCCTTGTCGCTTCCGTGCTTGTGATTTTCGGCCATTGGTCCTCAGCTCCTCCGCGTCAGGATCGTTTGATCTCGCTGTAGCCACCCTGCAGGTACTTCTCACCCTCGTCGGATTCGTTGCCGGGGGTGTAACCGGATTTTGCGGGCTTCCAGATTCCGTCGCCCCCCTTGCCACCGTCCTCGGCCTTCTCGACCCGGATCAGGGTCTCCTTCGGGACGGTGTTGATCGCGTGGTTGTCGATGTCGAACCCGAACGTAAAGCCCATGGAAATCGTCTTCTTGTGGAAGAGGTTGTCGGTCTGGTGCATGGGCATCATCCAGGACCGTGTGATCGACTGGTGGGACCCCGACCGGTAGCTGGACTGGTAACCGGTCTCCTCGGAGAGGGCCTTCCCGTCGTCACGGTTCTTGTGGGCTTTGACGGTCCGTTCGGTCGCCATCCAGCCGGTGTGTTTCATAATTGTGAAGTTCTTCGGGAGCCCGTCGTTGTACTTCACCCGGACCTTGCAGCGAAAGGCCTCGTACTTGTCGGGACTATCCTGCCAGCCCTTGAAGGGCCGGTCGGTCGGGTTGGCGTCGACGTAGACGTAGTCCCCGTCCTCAATCCCCTGTTTTTTGGCCGTTTCCGGGTTTACCTGAATCTGGCGATCGGCCACACCGGGCTGGCGCTCGTCGTCCCGGTAGGGATCCCCGAAGTTGTCCGACCAGATCCAGTTCCAGTCGACGACACTCCAGGACGAGTGCACGGAATGACGGGACTTCGGAGTAGAACAAAATAGCTCAAATCCTTCCTCCCAAAGAGGATTCGTGGTTTGTTTAACCTCCTCCCAGGGTTTCTTAATGTTGCGAACCTGCCGGAGGTTGGCGTCCATCGCGTCCTCGGGGATACCGTAGTCCTCCGGACGAATGAGCGGATTCGAGGAAACAATGACGTTCGGCAGGTAGGGCGTCGCCTCCGGGCCCTCCCGGTGAACGATGAAGTTCTCGCCGTACTCGATGGCCTCCGGGATATCACAGTAGGCGTTCAATCGCCCGGTGTCCGTGTAGAAGGGCACCGAATCGTTAATCTGTTCGTGGAAGGGCACCCTCGGTGTGGTCCGGTCCAGGCGCATGACGGCACCAGGGTGTCCGTACTCACCGTTCATGACGTCCTCGCAGGTGTAGGCCTCGCCGTCCTTGGTTGCGGCCGTGCAGGACTGCCGCAGCATCCGGTCGATGTAGACTTCGGTGTCCCCATTGTTAACGAACTTCCAGTGTTTGCGGAACCGGTCGTCCTCGAACAGGTCTGCGAGTTTATCCGAGACCTTCGCGAAGACTTCGGCGTCGTCGACGGAGTTAAACAGCGGATCGATCCCGTCGAGTTCCTCGTAGTCGTCGCCGCCCCAGAACTGAAAGAAGGGGTTCGAACAGGACGCCCCCATCTCCAGGTTCTCGAATTCGACCCAGGAGTTAACCGGCAGGATCAGGTCGGCGTATTCGGCGGAGCCGGTCCATTCAATCTGCTGGTCGACGATCATATCGACCTTGGGATTCACGTTCTCGATCAGGTGGTAGCTCCACTTCGCCTGGTTGATGAGGTTCGCATTGTTGTACCACATCAGTTTCGTTGGACAGGGCATGTGGCTTTCCCCGGTGAAGGTTTTCTCACCCTCCGGGGTATCCACTTTGAGCGGCTGATCGCCGCTACCCCAGTAGGAGACCTCCTCACCCATCATCATTTCACGCAGGTGCTCCTCGTGGACCTCACCCTCAGGATCGAGCTGTTGGTGGAAGGGATCCTCCCCGACGTAAGCCCCCGCACCGTGACCCGACCAGGGAGAGCCCTGCATGATGGCACCCTTGTAGTTACCGGCCCATGTGTAGACGCCGGCGCCGGGTTTGCCGATGTTGCCGGTCAGCATCATCGGGAGGTGAACGGCCCGGTTGTGCTCGGTCGCGTGGAAGTAGTGGTTGATGCCTTCCCCGTGGTGAATGGCCGCCGGTCGAATCGTCGCCAGATCCTGGGCCAGCTGACGGATCTTGTCCTTGTCGGCGTGGCTGATCTCCGAGACCGTCTCCAGGTCGTAGTCCCGCAGGTGCATCTTGTAAGCGTCGAAGATCGTGGTGACCTCGACGGTCTCACCCTCGGTCGTCGTCACCGTTCCCGACCAGTGGAGCGCCGGATCCAGCCCGGATTCGTCGAGTGTGTCACCGAGATCCTCCCGAGTGATCGGTTTGAGTTCCTCGGCGTTATTGTCGTAGACCATGAAATCCCCGACCGTCTGACGCTGCTGCTCGGTCAGGCCGTGGCGTTCCAGGCTCGGGCCGCCCTCGAGGCTCGGGGGTTCGTACCCCTCGATGACATCCTCGGGCTTGAGCCGCTTCAGGTTGTCCTTGCGCATGAGCAGCGGGAAGTCGGTGAATTTCTTCACGAACTCGGCGTCGTAGAGGTTGTTGTCCATCATGTAGCGGGTGACGTAAAGGAAGATGGACGTATCCGAGAGTCCCGCCCGCACACCGATCCAGTAATCGGCCTTCGTGGCCGGGGCGTTGTACTCCGGAGCAATGGAGACGATTTTTCCACCCCGCTCCATCATTTCAATGAACCAGTGCGACTCGGGCATCTTGTTCTCGACCAGGTTCTTTCCGACCTGGATGTGCAGTTCGGTCTCCCGCAGGTCGTTGAAGTCACAGTCCGACGTCTGCAGACCGTGCACGAAGGGGTGGCCGGGGGCCTGATCGCCCCGCCAGGTGTACTCGGTCCATTCTCGAATCCCCTGGGCCTCGTCGGGATCGACCCCACGCACGTGGTGGTCGAGCAGTCCCATCAGGTTCCCGAACCGGAAGAGTCCGAACTTGCCGACCACCCCGTGAATCGGGAGGTTCGATCCCATTTTCATCGTCCGGGTGCCAGCGCCGTTCCAGTGAGTCAGCATTTCCTCGTCGTAGCCGTCCTTCTCGAGGCGGCGCCGGCCCTCGTCACCGCTGTAGGTTTCGCCGATTGCTTTCAATCCCCTGGCGGCGTACTCCGAGGCTTCGTCCCAGTTGAGACGCACGTAACTATCATTACCTCGGTCGTCGAATTTGTACTTTGACCGCAGTTCCGGGTTGTCCGAGAGGGAGGGGAAACCATCGTCCGCCCACTCCTTCCAGCCCTTCCGGACCACGGGTCCCTTCAACCGGTGGGGTCCGTAGACCCGACGGTGGAAAGTATAACCTTTTGGACACATTCGGGGATTCCAGTGCGCGCTTGCTTCGTTTCCGTAGAGGTCACCGTAGTCCTGGACGTCGTAGTTCTGTTCGGACCGGATCATGACACCATTACGCACGTACGAGCGGACCCGGCACATGTGGGTGTCATTCGGGGCACAGACCCACTCGAAGGATCGATCGTACTTGTACTGATCCCGGTAGACGTCCTCCCAGTCACGGTTGGGGTAGTGGTCCAGCGGATTCTGTACGTCCTCGACCGGTTCCAGTGCCGAGAGACTCAGGGGTGACGAGAGGGCCATGAACGTTCCGGCCGCACTTCCCCCCATCATTTTTAGAAAGTTCCGTCGTGTAATTCCGTCACCACTGTCGTCCGTACCGTTCGTACTCATAGCATTACTCCTCCCATCGAGAGGGTCACTTGGACGAATCCTTTTTATCGAGTTGTTCAAGCCGGAGAGTGATCCAGCTCGTAATATCCTTCTGGCCGTTGCGGTCCTGCTGTGCACCGTCCCAGACGGCGAAGGCGGCGGTCGTCCGCTCACCCGGCTTGAACTGCACAACGTCGGTTTCCGTTTGCATCGGTCGCGTCATCACAATGGCCCAGCGGTTGTCCTCGTAGGTCCCCGAACCGTCCGTCCGCATCTTGTCGTACTCGAGGGCGGTAAGGGTTCCGAAACCCTTCGCCCGGTAGGATCGGACCGGTGTTTTGACACTGGGCTCACTTATTGGATTATCCGCCGCCCAGGCGCTCTGAAAGACTTTCGGCTGGTTTTTGGTATGTTGCTCACGGTTCTCGAAGCGGGCCCGCTGACCGGGCTCCCAACCGTCTTTTTGCTTGTAATAGTTGACCTGCATGCCTGGATAACGGTCCTCGAGATCCCGGCTGGGTCCACCCCGGTTGACGGCAAACTGATCCGAGGCCCGCCAGTGCCAGATGTGGGCCATTCCACCGTCCATCTCGGCCGATCCCATGCCGATGAAGGGAAGTGCACCGGAGAATTCAGGAAACATTACGGCACCTCCGTCGGTGTATTCCGTTACGTCCACCGGCTTCATGTTTCGGGTCGGATCATTCCAGCTCATCCGAACGGCAAGCTGATCGCCGTTGTGAAGTGCCCGGACTTCCACGGAATCAAAGGGCGTTCGGTCGGTCAGCCAGAGGGAGTAAAGGGGCATCCGTACCCGCTCGGCCTGTTCCCAGACCGGGGACCCGGGTTCTTTCAGTTTTTTCTTGGATTGCTGCACACGTTTGACGAATAGTGCCTCGTCACCCGGTTGTGGTTCCGTGGGTGACTGACTGTCCTGTCCGAGCGATTTGACGTACGCCACCAGGGCCCAACGCTCTTGCTCGGATTTCAGCGCACTGCCGATGGGCGGCATACCAGTGCCTGTAATACCGGTCACGATCCGGCGGTAGATATCCTTTGGCTCTTCTCCCCCTTTGAAATTGCCTCGGGTGAGATCCCTGGGTGGAACCGGTTCACCCCAGTGGTCCGTCTGTTGATCGGCGGTGGGACCATTACCCTTGCCGTTCTTCCCGTGGCAGCTACGGCAGCCGTACTTGTTGTAGAGTTTCTTTCCCCGTTTAATCCGGGATTGCGTCAGCAGGTCGGCGGGCGGCTCACTAACGGGGACAGGCGGTGGGACGTCCTGTTCCTTGAATTTATCCGAGAATTTTTTGACGTAATT
>JBDGPI010000173.1:25106-28367 GCA_042219765.1 Salsurabacterium abyssinicum (SeqCode) | reverse complement strand
GCACACTCCCGAAACTCGGCATGCCGCCGGGACTCAACCCCTCGGCCACGACACGCTCGAGGTCCGTGTCCGTCGGAAGGGCACCGTTTTTCGTGGAGGTGAACTTGTAGACGCCCGAGGTGAAGTCACGGGGCTTCGGGAAGAGATACTCCGCCGCGGGACCGTTGCCTCGACCGTTGGTGCCGTGACAGCTGGCACAGTTGCGTTCGTAAATCGCCTTACCGCTCCGGTGTGGTTCCGGAGCATGGTGGTACTGGCTAAAGTAAAATATTCCCCCACCCAAAAGAAATAAAACCAGAACCGCTACTGTCGCTCCCAGGTTTGACTTCATTGTGGATACGCTCCCGGTCGATGATCGTGGTCCTCCCTTCAAGCCACTGATAGCGTACTCGGAGGGGGAGAAATGCGGTTATGAGCGATCTCATAATTTTGACGGAAGGGGGGGTTATCCAGCAGTTACTCGGTGGAAAGTTCGGATGGCTGGTTGATCCAGGTGGAGGATCCGTCCTCGTAGTATTCCTTCTTCCAGATTGGAACCCGATCCTTAATGCGGTCGACACCGTCTTTGCAGGCCCGAAATGCGGCTTGGCGGTGGGGGGCAGTGACTCCGAGCCAGAAGGACAGCTCCGTAACGGTCAGTTCGCCGATCCGGTGATAGGCTCGTGCTTTATGAATATCGTACTCGTCGCGCAGTTCCTGGAGGATAGTTTCACCCTCGGTCACCGCCAGGGTACGATAGGCCTCGTAGTGAAGTTTCGTGACAGTCCGGCCCAGATTGTGATCGCGGACTCGGCCCTTGAAGGTTACGATGGCTCCGCAGGACTCATCCCGCAGGTCGGTTCGGACCTGTGGACCATCGATTCGTTCCTCGGTAATTACAAACATTGATCTCCCCCCGAGACAGGTGGGATGAAGACGACTTCGTCGCCGGATTCGAGGGCACTGTCCCAGGGTTTGAACGTATCGTTCACGGCCACCCGAAGCGAGTCGGTCGGTATTTCAAAGCCGTGGTCCTCACTCAACGTCTCGTAGAGTTCCCGGGGGGTTTCGGCACAGGTTGAGACCGTTTCCTGGGACTGGCCTCGTTTCTCGCGCAGCGAAGCAAAGTACGACAGGGTGATTTCCTTCGTGTGATGGCTCATGGCGTAGTCAGCTCCCGGGACAGGGAACTGTCCGTCAGAAAAAGGCAGGGTATTTCCTTATCGGGGGTTATATCATTTCGTTCGGCCGGTATAACCACTAGGCTATTGGCTCGGGCCAATCCGGATAACATGTGCGATCCCTGATTCGGGAGGATCTCCGAACGGTACCCGTTTGGCGTTTCGGTTGTCCTTGCCCGGACGAATTCCGTGCGGTCTTTCGGATTGTGTCGTTCATTTCGCAGGCGGGTCACACCTCTTTGAAGCTCAAGCATCTCCTGTGGGTAGCCCATCATCTTTCGAATGAGAGGGATCCCGTAAACCAGTAGACAGACACAGGCTGAAACGGGGTTACCAGGCAATCCAAGAACTTTTGTTCCTTTGGTTTCCCCGAGGTAGAGGGGTTTTCCGGGCTTCTGGTTAACCTTCCAGAATATTTCTCGAACCCCCAGTTCATCGAGAACCGGGCGCACGAAATCACGGTCCCCCACGGATACGCCGCCGGAGATAATCAAAAGATCGTTCTCGTCAATCAAGTTGCTCAATCCCGCCTTCACGCTCTCACGATCGTCGGCAAGTCGTCGGACGTCGGTCGAGCCGGTGTACTCACGCATGATGTTCTTGACGAGAAAGGAGTTAGTGTCCCGTTTCTGACCGGGTGCCGGGGTTTCGGATGGATCAATCAACTCGTCCCCGGTCGCGGCAATACCGACGTCCGGCGCACGATAGGTCCGGACAGTCTCGTACCCCTGGCTCAGGAGTAAGCCAAGCGCACCGGTGTTAAGGTAGTCACCTTCGTTGATCAGTCGAGTACCGGATTGAACTTCCTCTCCCTTGTTTCGAATATTGGCCCCCGCTTCAACCGGATTGAAGAACGTGACGGCGTCGCCGTTGCGTTCGACGTTTTCCTGAATGACCACGGCGTCGGCTCCATCGGGGACGGGAGCTCCCGTGAAAATCCGGGCAGTTTCGTTCGTTTCCACGGCCGGTAAGTCCAGCTGACCCGCGGCAACGTCTTTTTCACAGGGAAGGGTGACCGGATTGTCCTTTGAGGCGTCCTTGAGATCCTCGGACCGGACGGCATAACCGTCCATGGCCGACTGATCGAACCGGGGTAGATCCTCCCGGACGTCCACCGGTTCGGACAGAATTCGTCCCTGGGAATCGGTGACGGAAACGGTCTCTTCCTTCAGGTCAACTGAAACGGTTCGTACCTGTTCAAGCGCTTCGTCGACCGATAGTTTGTCGACGTCTTCGTCGTGGCAGTGCGCGTGATCAGTTCCCATAGCCGTTATCCCTCAATGATGAGTTATGAATGCTGAATAATGAATGATGAATGCTGAGTGATGGGACCGCATTTTTGCTTCATGGGTCATCATTCAGCAAATGGTGCAAAATAATTGCTTCAGTCACCTTTTAGAGTCTTAACACTCGTAACTAATATTGCTATTAGCTCGTCGGCTTCATTTATTAAGTCCTTAAGACGCTCGGGGTTCACAATCTCAGAATCAGCTAACAACTCCAGCCAGTAAACTGTTTCTTCTAGTTCCTGTAGTGAACTTTCAATTTTGCTGATCATTTCCAAATTTGAACGACTTCGTTTTCCTTCCCGAAGCTGGGCTCCCACTGAGGTGCCTGAGCGCAACAATTGCTTGCCTAGTATTTGAGCCTCCGCTTTTTCGGGAAGCGTTGCGTACAAATTAATAATTCGAAGTGAAAACTCTTTGGTCCGCTCAAGGATCTTTTCTTTTTTATCCATAAATATTCATACCTCAATCACCTCTCTTAATATTCCGCCCAAAAGTTCATTAAATCATATTGTTCTCATGTATTCCCCATCATTCCCCATTCATCATTCCTCACTCATCATTCATCATTCCTCACTCTCTTCCCCGTGTCCGCCGGATTTCTTGTCTCGCATCATGAAGTAGTGATGCAGTCCAGGAAAAATTGCGTCCAGTCCCTCCCGGACTCCGCTGGAACTTCCCGGGAAGTTAATGATCAGGGTTCCATTGCGCTGGCCGGCCAATCCCCGGGACATCATGGCGTAAGGGGTTCGGTCCTGCCCGTAGGACCGCATGGCTTCGGCAATACCGGGGACTTCACGGTCGATAATCTCAGC
>JBDGPI010000173.1:24667-25096 GCA_042219765.1 Salsurabacterium abyssinicum (SeqCode) | reverse complement strand
TTGCATCAGCCGTCACATCCCTCGGACCGGGTCCGGTTCCACCGGTGGTCGCCACCAGATCGAGGTCCCCGTTGCAGAGTCCAAGCAGATGATCCCTGATTTCCTCCTGTTCATCGGGAAGAACCGTGTAATCCTCAACGGTTATATCCTCGTCCTCGAGCTGCTCCTTGAGTATTTTTCCGGATTTGTCGTCACGATCGCCCTCGTACGTACTGTCCGAAGCAACCAGAACCGCTCCGGTCAGATCCCACTGTTCACGAATCGCGATATCCTGAAAATCCGAGTACCCTCCGGATTTTGACTCGAGCTCAACGGTCCTGATTTCGAGGTCGTCCTCCACAGGCTTCAGCAGATCGTAAAGGTTTAACACCGCGATGGACGCGGCCGTCATCGCCTCCATCTCGTCGGCCTCCTGTTCGGCCTCGGCGC
>JBDGPI010000173.1:19344-24657 GCA_042219765.1 Salsurabacterium abyssinicum (SeqCode) | reverse complement strand
GCCGGTTTTCTCGGTTGCCTCCGCCGTCACCGTGACCGTAATCGTGGAACCGTCCCGATCGAACTCCAGTGTCATGTTGTCGACGCCGATGGAGTGACAGTGCGGGATAAGCTCCGGGGTCTTTTTAACACCCGCTAGGGCCGCCGTCTGCGCAATTCGGTACGGATCCCCCTTCGGTACGTTGTCGTTCTCGATGGCTTTTAAGGCATCGTCCCCGACATCGAGTCGCGCTGTAGCCGTGGCCCGTCGAAGGGTTTTTCGCTTGTGGGTTATGTCTTTCATGATGAGTCACGTTCCTCCCTGAAGATTAAGTAGCCGTATCAATTAGATTCCAACTCCGGACAGTGATAGAACGAGTCGGAGCGAGACAACAAAAAGTAGTACGGAAACGACCCGTCGCAGGGTGCTTTTTTCAATCCATTTTGCACCCAGCTGACTGCCGATCAGTCCACCGAGGGTGACACTGGCAACAAGCGGTATCAATCCCTCCAAAGGAACGTTTCCCCGTGCGAGATGGCTGCTGAGTCCGGCGAAGGAGTTCAGCCAGACAAAGAGGGCCCCAACCGCTGCGGCCTCCTTTTCGGACGCCCAGCCAAGCAACATGACGACCGGAATCAGGAACACACCGCCACCGATACCCGTAACACCAGCGAGAAACCCGAGGGCAGTTCCCGTTAATAGGCCGATTGCGATCCGGTGGTTCCGATCGAATTGGGCCACCTGAAAAAGCTGGCTGCGGTTCCAGAGGGTTCCCGATGCGAGTCCCAGGGCGATGGCCAGAATCCAGAGGACCGCCCGATTGCCCATAACCAGTGAGGCCCCGTACAGTGACGCGGGAATTGACGTAATAAGTAGTGGAACAGCCAGCTCGAGTTTGAAATGGTTCTCGCCGGCGAAACTCCAGAGCGCCAGTCCGGCAACAACAATGTTCAATGTCAGAGCAATCGGGGGGATCCGAACCGCCGGTATTGTCGTTAAGGCCAGAATCGCGGTGTACGTCGATCCCCCGCCCAGTCCAACGCTGGAATAGATAACAGCTACAATGAAGAACACTGCCCCCAACCAGGTTAATTCAAACATGGTTTCAGCCCCCGAGTTCCCGTATTAGTGCAAAGGATTCCGGCGGTGATTCCCGTTCGGGATTCCAGTCGTCAGTATAGGCCGGGTTGCCCTCCCATTTGAGTTCGAGGGCTTGCTCGAATTTCCGGGTGAGGCCATCCCTCCCGGACCCACTCCGAAGGGTATCTCGAAGGGAAACGTTGTCCCGTGAGAACAGACAGGGATAAAGCTCACCCGTACTCGATAACCGCAGACGTGAGCAACTTTCGCAGAATGAATTCGTCAACGAGGCAATAAACCCGATCCGTCCCTTGTTTCCGGGAAGGTCGTAGACCTGACTGACTCCTGTCTCTTCGACCGGACTGAGGTTATACCGCTCGATTAAGGTTTCTTTTAGGCGGCTAAGGGAGCGAAAATCCTCCGTCTTCCAGGCGCCGCCACAGAGGGGCATGAATTCAATAAATCGGACTTCAATATCCCGTTTTCTTGCAAAATCGACGAAGGAATCAATTTCTTCCGCCTTCAGGCCCTTGAGCGCTACTACATTAACCTTCACGGTAAAATCCAGTTCAACGGCACGATCGATGGAGCGAACGACCTTGTCGAGATTACCGCCTCGAGTGACTCGCTCGTAACGGTCCGAATCGAGGCTATCGAGGCTGACGTTAATGTGGTTTAACCGGGTCGAATTCAGCCGATCGAGCTTATCCTCGAGCTGCAGGCCGTTGGTAGTTACGGCGAGCTTTTTCAGGTCGTCGAGAGTGGAAAGCATTTCAATAAAATCCAGTAGATTTTTACGGACGAAGGGCTCCCCTCCGGTTAACCGGACCTTTTCTATCCCGAGTTCGACCCCGGTGGAGACCACTTCGTGAAGTTCCTCGTACGATAGGATCTCCCGTTTTGAGGAGAGATCAAGACCGTCCGGTGGCATACAGTAGACACAGCGGAGGTCACAGCGATCCGTGACCGAAACCCGAAGATAATCGTGACTGCGTCCGAACTGGTCCGTCAGGGAGGCCACCGTCGACACCTCATAACACCAGGAATAATTCTCGTGCTCCGTTCAAAACAAGCATAACCTGTGGTGGAAAAAGAGGGTTATGAGGTGGGTCACAAAGGTACTGATTGTAGGGGGGTTACGGTAATGCTATCCTCGAGAAGCCGTCTAAGGCGCCATTTTTTTGATGTTTCTGGGGCACTGGGAAAGGTTCCCGCAGACGTTACCGTCCTTAATTCTGGACAGTAAACTCTTCAGCCGTTTCCTGGGTCCCGGAGCCAGCGTTTCGAGACAATTTTCGTCATCGGGATTGTACAGACCGTCCAGTTCAATCTTTTTTTCATTATGACGTTCGGTTACCGTGAATTCAAGATCGTACTTCACCCCGGCTCGGGTGTCCTTCAGTGGAACCGTCGCCGTTACACAGGATCCTTCCACGTTAAGTTCCTCACAGTCCTCACAGTTTACGACCAGGTCGAGTTGTTGAGTTTTTATCATAGTGTCCTCCCGACGATGCCAGAATACGCAAACAAACAACAATAAAAGTATAAACTTTTATTGTTTATTGGGTGAATCATAGCAGAATTTCTGCCAGTGGTCGAGGTGAACTTTTACAGGGAGGATGCATTAGGGCGTTATGGGTCGTTGGATTCCGGTCCTTTGTGGATTACTGATTTTGTAACTTCAGTTTTTGGTAATCTTCAGGAGTATTTATGTTCCAGAAAACACTCCATTCGGAATTACTTAAATCCTGGGGCTCAAACTGACGGATTTCGTTTACGTCGAGTTCCGCGATCAGTTCGGTTAGTGAGAAAATTCCTTCCGACAATCGTTTTTTTAGGGAATCGAGCATGTTGGGCCGGTAAACTCCTGGAAAAGGCTCAATCCCTTGTTCCGTACGATAAAACGTACCGTGTTTGGGACTATTGGTCGATCGCTCAAGTAGTTTCTTCAGCAACGCATCGGTCACAAGCGGCATGTCCCAGGGAACAATCAGAGTGGGGGCTTGAAGTGTTTCGAGCGAGGAATAAACTCCGTTCATGCTGGCACGAACGTCGGGGAAATCATCGGCTATTACGTTGCAATCCTCCGGGAGACAATTCGGAACTTCTCGATGGATGGAGTAATACACGTTGTTAACCTTAGGGCTCAGAATACGCTCCAACCGCTGGACGAAATGATCACCATCAAGGCGGAGTTTTCCCTTAGGATACCCTCCCATGCGACTATTTAATCCACCCGCCAGAATCACGCCGCTGTTAATCATTGTGATCCCGCCCGAAGGAAGGATTATGTCAGCTACTGTCGTCGTGGAGACGTATCTCCGCCTCATGGACATCATCCAGAAGGGTCTCGAAGTCCTCACAACTCAGTGTTTCATTTAGAAATGGCACAAGAAACGTTTCCTCTTTGTGGAAGTGATTCAGAAGAATAGCGGAGAATTCACTAAGTTTACGCCTGATAGTATCCTCATCACTCCCTTTTAGATCCGCTAACTTCCCTATCCGGTTTTCGAGTTCCCGGTGATCCTTGCGCATAGTAGCCGTCGACAGACTATTGTGGGTCTTTTCGTCGACTGCCGCGTAAAGTTCCTCTTCCTCGGCTTCAGCATGGGGCAGCAGTTCCTTGCTCAGGAATTAAATCAATTCCTCGAGCTCTTCCCGTGGTGCTTGTCGAGCGGAAGTCAGGTGTCGTTTGAAGCTCTCGATCAGGTCTTCGTGATGCTGGGCAAACTTTTCGGCGGGTTCCAAAATAACAACCTCCTCGGCATGAATTACATAAATTATTCCTTCCAGGGGCTGTGTTAGGTATGTGTTAGCTCATACCGATCAAGGCTCCGATTGTGGCATACTCCAGTTCGTAAAATAAAAATCGGAGAGTAGATTAAAGCCTTAGTCGAAACCGACGATTTCGAATTGTTGGCTTGATCTCTCCGTGGTAGAGTTGGTGGCATTTGGACAACTGGATTTACTTACCGGCACAGTCGAACAGGGTAACGGGCTTACCCTCGCCGCCACTACACAGTGTTTTATTCGCTCACCGGGACTGTACCGGTACCCAGGGTGGAGTGCGTGTCAGGATTGCATGGACACATCCCTCAGGGATGCGCTCTAAAAGCTTTCAAATTGAGGAAAGACTACATCTCGAGTTTCATCAACTTCGCACAGGGAGGATTGTTGTTATGTCTGCCGTAAAAGAAAAAAGTGAGACGAAGGACAGTGAGGAAGCCGCCGGAGTTCTTGGTTCGGCTCTCGGTCAGGCGAAGGAAGCCATGGATTTACTGGATTTATCGAAACAATCGAGGGAATTCCTACTGGCTCCCCAGCAGGAGATGCATTTTCAGATTCCGACAAAAATGGGGGACGGATCGGTCGAGATCTTTCAGGCTTTCCGGGTGAAGTGGAACATGGCCCGGGGCCCAGCGAAAGGTGGACTTCGATTTCATCCCGAGGAAACCATCGACACAGTCCGGATGCTGGCTGCCGGTATGGCCTGGAAGACGGCCGTGATGGATCTTCCTCTCGGTGGTGGCAAGTGTGGCGTCATCTGTAACCCGAAGGAAATGTCCTCCCGTGAGTTGGAACAGGTCTCCCGGGCTTACATCCGAACGATCTCGGATCAGGTCGGGCCGGAATCGGACGTTCCGGCACCTGACGTCTACACGGATTCGCAGATGATGGCCTGGATGGAGGACGAGTACGAATTTATTACTAATTCGCGTCTGTCGGGGGTCGTCACCGGAAAGCCCGTCGAATTAGGTGGAAGTAAGGGCCGGGACGGTGCAACCGCCAGGGGTGGAACCTACACCGTTCGGGAAGCCTGTGACGTCTTGAACCTGGATCCGGCCGGTAAAAGGGTTGCCATCCAGGGTTACGGAAAAGCGGGCACGAACGCCCACAAACTCGCCGACGAACTCCTCGACATGAAGGTTGTTGCCGTCAGCGACAGCAGTGGTGGCATTTACAACGAGAAAGGGCTGGAGTACGAGGATGTTGTCGAGACCAAGGAGAAGACCGGATCCGTGGTCAATTATCCGACGGCGGAACCCATCTCCAACGAGGAGTTACTCGAACTCGACGTTTCGGTCCTGTATCCGGCCGCGCTGGAGAATGTCATCACTGAGGACAACGCGGACAACATCCAGGCCGATATCGTTGCCGAACTCGCCAACAACCCCTCCACACCGGAAGCCAACCGGATTATGAGCGAGAACGGTGTCTACGTCATCCCGGATATCCTCTGTAACGCCGGTGGTG
>JBDGPI010000173.1:14841-19334 GCA_042219765.1 Salsurabacterium abyssinicum (SeqCode) | reverse complement strand
TTCGAGCAGGTCCAGAATGCTTACAACTACTACTGGGACCTGGAGACCGTCAACAACCGACTCGATCGGAAAATGACCGAGGCTTTTCACGCCGTGCACGAGGAGGCCGTCGACCGGGGTATCAACAACCGGCTGGCCGCCTTCATGGTTGCCATCAAACGCATCAACAAAGCCATGGAACTGCGTGGCTGGGTATAGTTTGATTATCAACCTGAGACAGGGAATCCCCGTAACAGGTGGATAACCTGGGGGCTTTTCCGAAGGTTACGAACAAGAGAAAACCGGCCCCTCTATCATGTCAAACAATAGGGGGTTTTGCCCTCGGTCTCTTAGCATCTTTAGCGTCCGAACGGCTAACTCATCCACCGTTTCCTGTGAGTACGATCATAAGTGCCAGCATAAATGCAGTTTACTCTCAGGAAAATATTACCCTTAAACGATCTTAAATTTGACCTTCAGAAAGGACGTGTTCTATGGAAACGATTGGCTCGGAGACTCCCAATATTATTCAGGGTGGAATGGGTATCGCCGTGTCCAGCTGGCAACTGGCCCGAACAGTCGCTCTGGAGGATGAAATTGGGGTTGTGTCGGGGACGGGTATCGATACCGTAATGGTCCGAGAATTGCAGGACGGTGATCCCAACGACAGGATAGAGACTATGCAGTCCTATCCTGATCAGGAGTTCGTGGAACAAATAGTTAATGATTACTACATCGAGGGAGGGAAAAGGGAAACGGAACCGTATGCTCGCCTTCCCATTCACAGATTTGACCCGACCATTAAATCCCAGAAACTATTATCATTAGGGGCTTACACCGAAGTTAGCCTGGCTAAGGACGGTCACGACGGGAAAGTTGGTATCAATTTTCTCGCGAAATTGAAGCGGTTCAACCTTCCCGCAATGTACGGGGCGATGCTGGCCGGTGTCGACAAGATTTTTATGGGGGCGGGAATTCCAAAGGAGGAAGCCCAGCAGGTATCAAATTTAGCTAAGGGCAAACCAGCGAAGCTTCGTCTGGATCCGGACACCAGCCAATACGAGACGGACGAACCGTTTTTTTACGAGATGGATCCCTCGGAGTTATTCGACAATCCGCCGGAACTAAACCGTCCTGATTTTTATCCAATCGTGGCGTCCGATGTACTGGCAAAAATTCTCGACCATAAGCTGGATGACGACCTGATCACGGGATGGATCATCGAGGGACCGGTGGCCGGCGGCCACAATGCACCTCCGCGGAACAAGCAGACCGACGAGGACGGCAATCCCATCTACGACGAGAAGGACGAAGTTAACCTGGATCGCGTACGAGACCTTGGGTATCCTTTTTATCTGGCGGGGGGCTACGGAACTCCGGAACGGTTTCGGAGGGCGCTCGATCGAGGAGCCAGCGGAATTCAGGTCGGATCAATTTTTTCACTGGCAAAGGAATCCGGGTATCCCGCGGACGTGAAAAAGAATATCCTTAGATCAATTCGTGAGAACGAGATCACCATCAAGACCAGTGGAAACGCATCTCCTACAGGGTTTCCGTTCAAGGTTCTGGAAATGGAAGGCACCCTTGCGGAGTACGACGTTTACGAAGAACGCAATCGGATCTGTGACCTCGGTTACCTGCAGGAACCCTTCCTGGATGGAGATGGAAATCTGCGGGGCCGTTGCCCTTCGGAACCGGTTGATGATTACGTCCGCAAGGGAGGGGATCGGGCTGAGACGGAGGAACGGCAGTGTCTCTGTAATGCTCTCCTGGCAAATATTGGACTTGGACAGACTCAGAAGTGGGGGCGGGAAAAACCACTGTACACAGCCGGGGATCAGTTTGAGGATTTCCCACCCGAGCTCCTCGAGGGATCTGAGTACTCCGCAGTTGATGTCATTCGTTATCTTTACAAAGATCGTTGACACAGACCGATTGAACTTAAGAACGTCCTTGAAGGGTTCTCCATTCTGAAATGTTCTTTCGTCACTTTAACCTGAAAACCTCACGGTTTCCGTTTGAGGAAGATTTTGATGTTATTTTCTGTCGAAACGTCATGATCTACTTCGACGAGACAATGATTAAGCACGTAATTGAGCAACTCTTTCGAAGCTTAAAACCGGGAGGGTTGTTATTTATAGGTCAGACGGAACACTTGAGTAATATCAGCCATTCGTTGGAGAAACTTGAATCGTCTATTTTTCGCCGCCCAAAACCGTAGGTTTTATCGGAGGCTCACTCGTTAATCCAATATGAGAGAAGAATTTAGTCCTGCATTTTTTGCCTCATTCCGACGATGTAACGACGAAAGATATCACCCATCGGTCAAATTGTTCGCTGTTCGTCCTGCAGTGACCTAACTGGCATCTTCCAGCGGTATGATGTCCTCTGGATCCGTTCGGGAGGAACCGTTTGATGAATTATTCTGGGTGCTGCGGTCGACGGACGCTTCAACCATTGAAACATCCTCGTCGAGGGTAAATTGTCCGGTTATTCGTTGCAAGTTTTCGATTATCTGATCGAGGGACTCCGATTGCGTCGTTAATTCCTCGCTGGCGGTTGTTGTTTCTTCGGCGTGGGTGGCGTTTTCCTCCGTCTGATCCTCCAGTTGAGTAATTGATTCGTTGATCTCTTCAATGGCGGAGGCCTGTTCCTGGCTGGCCGTGGAAACTTCCTGTGCGCGTTCCTTGACGGAGGTGATGCTCTCGGTAATTTCGTCGAGGACCTCCCGGGATTGTTCGCCTTTTTTGGCTCCTTTCTTCGTTCGCTGCACACTTTGCTCGATGATCTCCTGAATTTCCTCGGCCGCGTCGGAACTTCGCTGGGCCAGCTCCCGGACTTCGTCGGCCACCACGGCGAATCCCTCTCCGTGTTCTCCCGCGTTGGCGGCTTCAACGGCAGCGTTCAGGGCTAATAAATTAGTCTGGAAAGCAATGTCATCGATAACTTCAATAGCCTCAGCAATCTCCTCGCTGTCCCGGTTAATTTGCTCCATTAATTCAGCCAGCTCCTGAATCTCTTCACGGCCATTTTCGGCCCGGTCGGTAGCGTCTTTGCTTAGTTTACCGCAGTTTTTGGCATTCGAGGAGTTTTGCTGGACCATGGCCGTCATCTCCTCAACGGCGGCGGATGTCTGCTCAAGTGAGTCCTTTTGAGTCGTGGAAGCGGATTCCAGTTGCATGCTGGTTTGATTGAGCATGTTGGCGGCGTCACGGACTTCACTACTGGCCTCCGATGCTTTTCCGGTGACTCTATTAAGATCCGAAGCGAAGTCCTTCAGCCGCCGCACCATCCTCTGGAATTTCTCACCTAAATCACCACTCAAATCGTCGTCGAGAACGTCACTGCTTAGATCAAGGTCCGCAATGGCCTCAGCTTGACGGGACAATTTGTTGAGCCGTTTCAAAGTGGTCCGGAAGGCATTGTTGAGAACTCCAAGTTCGTCCGAAGCATCCGATTGGTCGAGTTCCTGATCAAGTTTTCCTCTGGATAAACCTTTCCCCACCTCGGTTAACCGAGTTACTGTCCGGGTGATGCGAGTGATGAGCATGTAGGAAAGAAGTATCACCAGGATAAGCGAAATAACGATAGCGGCAATTTCGTAGCGAAGCATGGTTCGTATTTTACCGGACGAGTAATTTGCCCAGGCTTGTACGGCCGAATTCATGCTTTTCAAGAGGGATAGGTTGTTGTTTCTTACGTATTCAATGGCGCGCTTTTTTGGGATTGAGGACGTCTTGTCCGGTTGGTAAGAGGTGATGAGTGCCTCCAGGTGTTTTTTAAACGGCTTCCACTGGGATCGGACCGTCCTGAGGCGTTTCTTTATAACAGCCGTTGGGGCTGGAGGATAATTTTTCTTAGTCCCACCCTGGATTAAACCCTTTAAAACACGATCAAAAAGGGCCAGGTCCTCCTTTAGATTCGAAATGCGACTGGATTTCCCATTGTAAATGGCCTCTGCAGTCTTTGACATTCGTTGGGTGAGCATCCGCTGGCGTCCCGCGTCGTTGATTACGGTGGAGTCCGCCTTCTGTGCACTGATACCCAGGTAGGTGTAGGTGAATAAAGAAATTAAAATCAGGCTTAGCAGAGCGACTAAACTCCAGAGTTTTACCGGAAGGCTCATGTCCCGGTAAAATAACCTTAGCAAAAGTACCATGAATGGCCCTCCCTCAAAATTCAGTGACATGCATCCGAGTGATTCGGTCGTTCAAAGGTGGTTTAACCCCCAGGCTACGGAGGCTAACTGCGGATTAGGTTTCTTAGAGACTTCAGCACGGATATTTCGAACAATATTCCTTTGTCTTCTAAAACTTATAAGTGAGAGTATTCTTCCACTCCCAGGCTGTCTCCTCGTTGTCCGTGTTTCCGTTAACGAGGAGTAAGGCAGCGTCACCCGGGAAGAAAACTCCACCTCTCGAAGTGACGTTCAGATTTTCGTAGAGGTCCACGGAAAACTGTGCATCAACTTCCTCTCCGAGGTCGTCGTCTTTGCGGGCCCGGTCACGGGAGAG
>JBDGPI010000173.1:11786-14831 GCA_042219765.1 Salsurabacterium abyssinicum (SeqCode) | reverse complement strand
TACCGGCCAGAACCCGGTCTACGTCCTCGTGACTCCAGACATTTTCGGTAGCCTTCATTTTGCTGGCCGAAAGAAAGAGGCTACTGTACTTGGATATTTTGATGGATCCATACAGCTGCAGGGCCGTCGTGTTTTCGAATTCCCGATACCCCTGAGTATTGGGAGCTCCAAGACCCTGTGGCGTAATACCGCCCACATCCGGCATGATTGAATCCTCCCAGATTTCGGTAAAGTAAAAGAATCCCTGGGTTTTTAACTTGGTAATGTTCCCCTCACCTTTAGTGGGGTCTTCGTCTCCGGATCCAATACCGACTTTCAGGCCGATGTTGCCGCCTTTCTGGTCGTAACGAAGGTCACCGTAGGCGGTGTAACCCTCCAGGTCACCGTTGTTGACGTCATTTCGTCGGAAGTTTGAAGTGTCGTTGTCGACTTCGTCTTTGCCGACCAGGTAATCGATCTCACCGGTCAGGTGCAGGTTTCCCCACTGCGTCGACCCGGACAATCCAACAATATTCAACTGAGTCACCTGAGGCGTGAAGCGAGGACGGTGATAACCGAGTCCCTGCGTGATGTAAGCCGTCCCATCCTCGTAGCTGTTGTCGTAATAGTAAGTGTAGTAACTACTGAGACTGCTTTGCTTCCAGTTGCGGGTGTAATTCGCCATGACCATGTTGGCGTCGTCGTTGGCTCCGTTGTCGTTAAGCTGGGCGAGCCCCTGGCTGCGGTTGGTATTAATGTTCGCGTTGGTATCCGCACCATCGTCCCCTTCGGTAAACTTGGCTACCCCGAGTGTGAAATCGGCACGCTCGTCGACCGGAACCTCGAACTGTAGCCCATCGACGTCATCGTCGAGGACTAATTTATTACCAAGGGCATAGTGCATCCGCCCGACACGAGCCGTGACCTCGGGCAACCCCTGTCGTCGGGTGAGTCGGTCCGGCACGTCAAATTCAAGATAGGCATGGTCGACGTGGACGTCGAAGAACGTGTTTTTGTTGTAAAATTGCCCGCCGTCGAAATCCTTGTCGCCGGCGTTGTCGACACCCCACCAGCCCTGAGCTAGGTCAAGACGGGTGATGGCTTTAACTGGTGCGTCCTCGTCGGAGAATTTAGCGTTTAGCCGGTGCATCTGGACCACGTAATTATCGTTCCCATTATTCGCTCCAAAAAAGAAATTGTTCTGAGATAATCCCCAGACATTGGATACCCCGGAGACATCCATTTCCAGAGCCCCGGCCGACGTCGGAACGACCAGCAGGACAGAAAGACAAAGAATGAGTAAACGTTTCACGGTCAATACCCTCCAGCTAACAGAATTTAAGAGTTGGTTTTTTAAACACGGGTTGTTACTTTCAGGTTTCGTGCGTCAAGGTTCAGGAATCTTCGTTGAGTTGAGGATCACGAAGTTCACCGAGTTCGATCGGCAGTGCAACACGAACCAGTATCGTAAAAATGAAAAGTCCCATGGCCCAGATGCCGATCGTGACCCCGATCTCCGGCCAGCTCGGAACGTACTCGATAATCTCCCCCAGTGGTGACGGGATGAACCCGGGGACGATCAATCCCATTCCCTTTTCAATCCAGATGGCGACGAAAAGTCCGACGCAGGCCGGGTAAAGCCATCGGTGATCCCGACGGGTCGGGTGAATCGTCAGAATAATCGTCGCCGTGACGTTGATCGCCAGCGAGGTCCAGATCCAGGGAACCAGCTGATTATGGCCCTCGAGTCCGAAGAAGAGGTAGTGAGCACTCTCCCCATGAGCGGTGGGCCAGTAAAACTCCTTGAACATTTCGGAGACGAGCATGATCAGGTTGACCTGCGCGGCCACCGTGGTAATCAGGGCGAGTTTCTGAATGGTCTCTCGGCTGATCGGATACTCGGTCTGACCCCGGATCACCCCAAGTGTCAGGATGATGAAGGCCGGTCCGGCCGCGAACGCCGAAGCCAGAAACCGAGGACCAAGAAGCGCGTTGTGCCAGAACGGCCGCGCCGGTAGACCGGCGTACAGAAAAGCCGTGACCAGGTGGATCCCGACGGCCCAAAAAACCGACAGGAACACGAACGGCAGGTAGTAGGACTCGTTGGGAAACCGGTTGCGGTAGTGCGAAAAAAGCACGTAGAACGGGATAAGCAGATTCAGAAGAAGGTACCCGTTTAATACCACCACGTCCCATGCCAGCATGGACTGGGGAAAATGAAAGTACCCGATGACGGGAATCATGTGCCAGACGTTGGCCGGACTGCCCAGATCGACGGTCACGAAGGCCAGGCACATAATCAGCGCGGCAACGGCCACACCTTCCCCCATGAGTACAGCCTGTTTGAAGTCAACGTCATGCAGTACGTAGGCCGGCATAACGACCATCACCGCCGCGGCGGCCAGTCCGACCAGAAACGTAAAATTCGAGATGTAAAGGCCCCAGCTCACGTGATCGTTCATTCCGGTCACGGAGAGTCCGTACTCGAGCTGAAGCGAGTAACAGTACGCCCCGAGCACCATGAAGAAGGTCAGAAAACCCATCCAGAGGTGATAGGTCAGGTTCCCCTGTACCACCACTTTCAGGGCATCCCTGAAAAAATAATACAGAGACTGCGTCACCGATTTCGGGCCGGGTATACGATTCATAGTTTTTCAGTCCATGTAGTACCAGAATTTCGGTTCCGTGTTCAGGTCTTCCTTGAGCCGAAAAACCTTCTTTTTTTCCAGGATGTAACGAATCTCACTGTTCGGATCCAGAAGGTTTCCGAACGTACGAGCCCCCGTCGGACAGGCTTCAACACAGGCCGGGAGTTCGCCCTTCCGGGATCGCTGAATACAGAACGTGCACTTCTCCATCGAACCCTTCGGTCGGATTCGGTTCCCGAGGTAGTGCTGATCGGGATTCACCTCGTCCTCGGGGACGTGGGGCTCGCTCCAGTTGAAGCGCCGGGCCCAGTACGGACAGGCCGCCTCACAGTAGCGACAACCGATACACCAGTCGTAATCGACAACCGTAATACCATCGGGTTCCTTCCAGGTGGCGCCCACCGGACAGACCTCCACA
>JBDGPI010000173.1:11349-11686 GCA_042219765.1 Salsurabacterium abyssinicum (SeqCode) | reverse complement strand
CAGGGAGGGTTCTCACACTGAAAACACTGGGTGCCCATGTAGAAATGTCCCTCGGCCGGCACCTCGTGGAAGTAGTCGGCCTCCCCATCGTGTAAGTTCATCGAACCGTGTTCCTTCTCGAAAATCCGGATGTACTGCATGTTGCTGTCACGATCCTGATTGTTCTCCTCGACGCATCCCCGGACGCACTCCCGGTAACCCTCGCACTTGGAGATGTTGAAGGCGTACCCGTACAGCACCCCGGGCTGGGCATCCGTGTGGCTGATGTCCACGGACTTCCCATCGTGTTCCAGTTCGTAGCGACGCTCCAGTCGCTCGACAGTTCGCTGTTGTTCCT
>JBDGPI010000173.1:4228-11339 GCA_042219765.1 Salsurabacterium abyssinicum (SeqCode) | reverse complement strand
CCTCTTCGGTCATGAGACGAAAGTTGGACTTAAAGAACTCCGCCCAGTCGATGGCCGATTTCTCGGCGGACTTTCCGCCGTCGAACCAGTTCAAGGGGTTCATGCTGGAGAGCATCTGACTGCCCAGCATCGCGCCGGACCCCATCATTTTCATCATTTCGCGGCGGTTTATTTCCTTTTCTCCAACGTGTTTCGGCGGGGTCGGGTCGTCCTCCCCGTCGTTTTTAACGTGCACGGCGGGTCCGCTGTTGCCGGACCCTCCGTCCGTGCTCGTCGGACCGCAGGTACCACACGCGGAGGAAGATGATTTGAGGCTACACCCACCGCAGCCTGAAGCACCGGACTGGTTGCTCATCTTTTGAAGCCATTGTTCAGTGTCAAAATCCGTCATTTTCTGGACCTCCCGGACTTTCGCGGGATACTCGGTACTGTTACTGGCCAGCGCTTCTTGATGGCCGGATCGTGGGGGTTGTGACATTCAGCACAGGAGTACATGACCCGCGGACCCTGCCAGTAGGTGCGCTGTTTGCCGTGGGCACCACCCTTCCAGTCCTTCAACTGCTTCTGGTGACAGTCACCACAGAGCTTCTGCGATTGATTCAACGAAACGGTATCGCCCCCGGGTGTTGTCAGTGTTGCCGGGTTGCCGGACGCGTGACAGGTGGCACACTCAAAGGATCGCTTTTCGCCCGGGTGACCGTGATGGATCTCGACATCCCAGTGGGCCTGGCGGCTCTTTCGTGAGCCGCTCGATTGCACGACGGACTCACTGACATGGCAGTTACCACAGGGATACTGTTCAATCGACTCCGTACGGGACAGAACGTAAGCCGAGGGTCCTTCACCGACTGACACGGCCACCGAATCCTGCTGAATCCAGTGGCGCGTGATCGTTTCCTCTTGTTCGGCAGATCCGGTCTCGGCGCTCGGCTCGTGCATCTTTTCCTCCAGGGTGTCGTGGTGGTCACCACACCCGGAGAGACCGATAATCGCCGTAACCGAGACGAGGACCACAAAAAGGGCCATCCCGAAAACACGTTTAGTCATTCTCACTCCGTCTCCAGACGTCGTCGGATTGTTGTGGCACGTGACACTGCACGCAGTACTCTCGTTCCGGGTGATCCGTTTTGATCGCCTTGATCGCCGAGGGTCCCGCGTGTCAATCGTTGCAGTTGCGCCGCATCAACATGCGGTGCGGGATCGGCGGCGGTGATCCCGGAAGCGCCGATTGCCCCAGGTCCGGCGGTCGAACGCTCGACCAGGTGTTTTCCCGGAATAGTTCCCCGGTCCGCTGGGGAACGTGGCACTGCTGGCACGCCGATAGCTCTTCGTGGGGCGTTTTCGGAGCGTAGGCCAGGTACTTGTCCACGTATCCACCCTCGGCGTGACAGCTCTTGCACTGGTTCTCCCCATTGTTCTGGAACTGTTCCTCAACCGGGTGCGGTATCCTCGGAGGTCCTCCGGGGTACTGCCGGTTCCCGTAGAAATCCTCCAGCGTACGGTTTCCCAACCGTTCTGAAGCTTCCCGTCCGGAGAACTGCTGTACGTTGAAGGGCAATTCGCCCTCCTGGACGAGTCCTTTCTCCGGGGAAGCGTCGGCCGTTACCCGACCGTGTTTCTTGTCGGATGACGTCTCGGGTGCCGGTAAAAGAAGCCGCCCGAAAATCATCACGAACAGCACCATCACCAGCACGACACTTCCGATGAGTCCGTATCGTCTCATGACATTCCAGTTCACAGCGGCTCAACCCTCACGGCACACTTCTTGTAATCCGGTTGCTTCGACAGCGGACAGTACGAGTCGAGCGTCAGTTCATTCACCAGCAGGTTCTCGTCAAAGAACGGCGTGAAGACCGATCCCGGTGCGGGTATTCCCCGTTCGTTGATACTGGCCTCCATGACGATTGATCCCCGGCGGGTTGTCAATTTCACCGGATCACCGTTTCGAATTCCGAGTCGTTTGGCGTCCCGGGGGTGAATCTCGACGTAGGCCTCCGGCACGGCCTGGTGAAGCACCTTGACCCGCTGGGTCATCGACCCGGAGTGCCAGTGCTCGATCACCCGTCCCGTGGACAGCCAGAAGGGGTAATCGTCGTCGGGCTCCTCCGCGGCCGGTTCGTAGGGACGGGCGAAAACCCGGGCGTTATGGTCGGGTTTGCCGTAGAAATCGACCTCGCCCTCCGTCGGATCGGCTGCCGGATCGTACCGGGGGTTGTAACGCCACTTCGTCGATTCGCCATTGACGTAAGGCCACATCACCCCGGCTTCCTCCTTGAGCACGTCGTAGGGAGCCATGTTGTGTTTCTTGTTGGCGTGAAACTGTCGGTACTCCTCCCAGAGGTTTTCAATGTGGTTCTCCTTGTCCCAGGGAAAGAGGTTCTCGTAGCCCATACGACGGGCCACTTCAATCAGTTGCCAGGTGTCACTCATGGCCTCCCCGGGCGGTTCTATCATCTTCTCGAAGTGCTGGGTCCGTCGCTCGGAGTTCCCGTACATTCCCTCCTGTTCGATCCACATGGCCGCCGGCAGGACAACGTCCGCGACGTCCGTGGTCGGAGTGGGGTAGACATCCGAGACCACCAGGAAGCGGTCGTCCTTCTTGGCACCTTCCCGGTAGCGCTTCAGCTTGGGCATGGTCACCATCGGGTTGGTCACCTGAACCCACATGAAGTTGATTTCACCCCGGTCCAGAGCCCGGAACATGGCCACGGTGTGGTTGGAGGGTTCCGGGTCGATGCGGTCCTCCGGAACGTCCCAGATGTCCGCCGCCATCTTCCGGTGCTCCTCGTTCATGACCACACCGTGGGGGAGCTTGTGGGTCAGGGTTCCGACCTCCCGCACGGTTCCACACGCACTGGGCTGACCGGTCAGCGAAAAGGGACCGTTCCCCGGCTGGGAAATCTTTCCCGTCAGCAGGTGAATGTTATAGATCAGGTTATTCATCCAGGTCCCCCGGGAGTGCTGGTTGACCCCCATGCACCAGTAGGAAACCACCTTCCGGTTGGGGTCCCCGTACAGACTGGCCAGGTACCGAATCTCCTCGGCCGGAACGCCCGTCAGGTCCGCAACCTTGTGCGGCGCGTACTCGTCGAGGAAGTTCTTGTACTCCTCGAAGCTTATTTCGTCGGTGTTCGGGGAGAAGGAGAAGTTCTCCTCCAGTCCGTACCCGATGTCGGTCTCGCCTTTTTCGAACGCAACGTGCTTGTTGATGAAATTACGATCGATCATGTCCTTTTCGACGAGAACGTGGCAGATGGCGTTCGCCAGTGCCAGATCGGTCTGAGGCTGAAACAGGATCGACCGATCCGCCGCCTCGCTGGTCCGTGTCGTTCGGGTGGCCAGGTCGACGATCTCGGCGCCCCGGTTCTGCTGCTGTTCGAGCAACCGGGAGAAAAGAACCGGGTGACATTCGGCCATGTTGTTGCCCCAGGTCACGAAGGTGTCGGCGTAGTCGATGTCCTCGTAACACCCCATCGGTTCGTCCAGACCGAACGTGGTCAGGAAACCGACCACGGCACTCGCCATGCAGAGGCGTGCGTTGGCTTCAACATTGTTTGTTCCGATCCCGCCTTTGAAGAACTTCGAGGCGGCGTAACCATCGGGGATGGTCCACTGACCGGATCCGTACATAGCCACGGAGTCCTTTCCGTTTTCCTCGATCGTTTCGTTCATCTTGTCGGCAATAACGTCGAGTGCTTCCTCGATCGGAACCTCCTGCAGCTCGCCATTTTTTCGCACTTTGGCCTTCGTAATCCGGTCCTCCCCGTAGAGGGCCTGGACCGAGTGGTACCCCTTCACGCAGGCAAGTCCCTTGTTGACCGAGCACTCGGGATCGCCCTTCACGGCCACGGCGTCCCCGTCCGAGAGCCCGATCAGAAGTCCGCACCCGGTCCCGCAGAACCGGCAGGGGGCCTTTTTCCACTCGACGTCACCAATGGACTGTTCGATTTTCTCCCAGGCTCCGAAGGAGACCCCGGGAAGCATGGTCGTTCCCGCTGCCACGGCCGAAAATTTGGCCATTTTTTTCAGGAACTCACGTCGGCTGATTTTCTCACTCATCCGTCGGCACCTCCCCGGCGTCCGGCACAATTTCACCAAAGGTCTGGGCGAGCATCTTGATCGACGAGATATCGTCCAGCCGGTCCTCGAAATCCTTCTGTTCCTCCATGCCATCGGTCTCGCTGACAAGAAGAACAACGTCCTCCTCGTCGGCCGGCTGAACCTCGGTTCGAGGTAACTGTTTGAGGGAATCAACCAGGGTTCCTTTCTTTCCCTCTTCGGCGAAAATCACATAACTACAGGTCGGCATCCGGGACACTCCTAAGAATTGGACGAGTCGATAAGAATCACGAATCCGTTTTTTCTATAACTGGTTTGCTTCTGCCCAAAGGATAGAAGGGGGGGATCGGAGGTATCATGATCCGCATCATACGGTAAAAATAATTCGGTGGATTTTACGTAATCAAATTTATAACGGTGGGGAAAAAATACGGATTGATTAACGAATATTTAAAAGAAAAAAACATAAATCTCCGATTTAAGAGCTGGTAAAGAGTAACCCTGGGATTTTAACTGGCCTGAAAGTTTGATGGATTAACCCGGGTGGCTGACTGGCATTTATGGCCGACAGTAAATTACACATACTTTTTGTATTTCTATATTTCAATTTCAGTGGGCGAAAGAAAGTGGACTTAGAGAATGAACAAATTTTCGTTTGAAAGGGTTTTAGCCATGGTTACGGGTGTAAAATTTAGCAGATAAATTCGGCTAAAAAGATGGTGCCTGGTTTAACCTGCCGATTTTAAGAGAAATTTTTTTGTAAATATGTCTAAATTATGCTTGGAGAAACGTTTTAAAAGATAGACCTGAGGCAGGGTAAAAGCCAATTCCATTAATAACAAAAAATAAATATATATTAACGAAAAACCTTTTTTCTTTTTGCAATTTGCACTTGGAAAAGCAAAGTGCATTAAGTAGTGTTTATTTAAGTCAGAGCTACTGTGAGTTCTTTAACATTACGCTTTGACGAGAGTGCTTTACCGACATCACGGATGAACTACCTCCTGACATTGTGAGTGTAATGCCATGAGTGCTGAACGGGACGATAACACAAGCGAGTCCCCGGACTCCTCCGATATAACCCCGGATGAGCTTGAGGCGGAAAAAGTAAAAACCATTCTGCAAAAAAACACCGGGTCCGTCTTACTTACCGATGACTCCGGGTCATTTCAGCCCCGTGACCTGGGAATGATCCTTTCTATTCTCTCCGACAAGGATTCGTCATTGTTGACTATCAAAAGCTCCGTGGATTGGCTTCCGGACGGCGAACAAAAGCTATCCTCCCTGCTGGACGATGAGCTGGCGTCGGAGGTCCGAAACTTCCTTATTGAATTCCACGAGTACGACGACGATAACGCCCGTGGTTCCATAAGGACTCTCATGCAGACCTGTGACGAAATGATGGACGCAATGACGAGTCAACCTGATATCATTGAATCGCTGGACGATAAACTCTGGAACTGGTTTCAGGACCCGCCGGAGGAACCGGAACTTGAATCGGAACTGACTCCGGTTTTGATCGACTTTCTCTCCTTTTACTTCAACGATGACGCCTCAGATGGTGAAATAGCCCCCGGACAGGGTGATACTGATGCTTCCGAGGGGACTTCGTCCGACAAAGCCCAACAAGAAGTGCCGGCTCAATCAGGGGAAACCGAAGAAGCTTCGCCACCCGAGAGTAACGATCAGTCGTCAGCTTCCTCCGACGATGACACCTTTACCATGGACCTCGATGCCGATCCCGCAATGGTCGATGACTTTCTGAAAGAAGCCAACGAACACCTGCAGCAACTCGATAACCTCCTGGTCCAGGCCGAGCAGGATCCGGATCAAAATACCTTCGGAGAATTATTCAGGAGCATGCACACTCTCAAGGGAGGCTTCGGCTTCTGTGGGCTTGAACATTGCACTGACATCACGCATGCCGCGGAGGACTTACTGGATGAACTGAAGGAGGATCCTCCCGACGAGATCCCCCCGATCTATTCTTCGACACTCTCGACACCGTCCGACTCATTTGTACGGCATTGGAGCAAGCCGTCAAGAACGAATCCGATAGCATCCAGGTTGAGACGTCCCGGGAATACCTTCGGACTCTCGAGGACGATCTGCGCAAAGCCTGCGAGGGAATTGAGGAACCGGACTCCTTCGAGAGCCTCTCGTTGAAAGAAGAGGAATCGGATGATGGTGACGACGCCGCATCGGACCAGGAATTGGGCGAGGAAACCGTTTCGATTGAACTTGATAACATCGGGGAAATCGTCGATTTGATCGGTGAACTGGTCATTTCCCACTCGGCGCTCCAGGAACAACTGAACGGAGACCTGGACCGTGAGATTGAAAATTCCCTCAACAAGCAGGAAAAGATCCTGGATCAGCTACAGCGTCGCTCAATGAATTTGAGGATGCTTCCGGTCAAAAAAGAATTCGATAAGTTCCCCAGGATCGTCCGGGATCTCTCCCGGGAACTGGACAAGGAGATAAATCTCCACATTGAAGGGGCCGATACCGAGATCGACAAGTCGGTGCTGGACGCTCTTCACGGCCCCCTTGTTCACCTTGTTCGCAATGCCTGTGACCATGGTCTCGAGACCCCCGAGGAACGTCGGGACGCCGGCAAAACCGCCGAGGGGAACCTTTATCTTCGTGCCTATCACGAAAGCGGAAACGTTTATATCGAGGTGGAGGACGACGGCGCCGGGTTGGATCGAGAAGGCATTGAACAGAAGGCAATTGAACGTGGGATTATTGACGAGAACCACGATCTGGACGAGTCGGACATTGACGAATTGATATTTCACCAGGGATTCTCGACGACGGAGGAAGTGTCCGACGTTAGCGGTCGAGGGGTTGGTATGGACGTCGTGGCCAGTGAAATTGAGAAACTCCGGGGAAGCATTGCCGTCGATTCTACCCCGGGTGAAGGAACGAAACTTACCATCGAACTTCCCCTGACAGTTGCCATCATCGACGGCCTGATAGCCAGGCTTGGTGACGAAAGAATGATTTTCCCCGTCTCGCAGGTTATCGAGTCCATTAACCCTGAGGCCGA
>JBDGPI010000173.1:0-4194 GCA_042219765.1 Salsurabacterium abyssinicum (SeqCode) | reverse complement strand
TGTACAGGGTGAGGGGAAAGTTGTTCAGGTCCGTGATGAGATAATTCCTTACGTTGAACCCGCTGATTTCATGAATGGAGTATCGGCCCCGCAGTCAATCAATGACCGTACGATTCTGGTACTGGTTCGAAGTCACTCCGGACAGTTTGCCGTACGGGTCGATGAGTTGCTTTCCCACGAGCAAGTGGTGATAAAGAGTCTCGAGGGGTATTCATTGGAGAACAACGAGCTGATTTCAGGCGGTGCCATTCTTGGTGATGGAAGCGTTGGGTTGATTCTGGATGTCCCGGGAATGGTAAGGGCTTACCGTCAGGGAACACACCGAGGAGGCTCCACGGTCCCAGAGCAGTAGCATAACAATCCTACCGACTTTTTTTTGATTAGAGACAGGGAAGCCAGACGAGATCTTTGGTTGAATCGATAGAAGTATTTACGAAGCAAACAGTTAATAAATATTAAAAAATGTTTTTTTATAGAGAAATATCGGTTTCTACATTATCAACGCATTTAAGGAGTGGAGTACGTTGGCACACACGAATCGAATGAACGGATCCGATAAATGTTCCACCAGGGGTTTTACTGCTTACTGGAAGGATTTATTTGATGGTCTGACCGGACGATACCTGGACGTTACGTTTAAAGCAATGCTGCGCATCGGGCTGTTCATGGCTCTGATGACGGCTCCTTTGCTGGTCTACCAGTACCAGTCAGAGGGTTGGGAGACAGTTCAAACCAGCCTCTACATTCTCGGGCCCTCTTTCCTGGTGACGTTCTTTGTCGTATACGCCTGGATGTTCAATAACATCTATAACCCCCTTCACGATGTGTCCGTCGAGCTTCTGGTGGGTCAGGACGCCATTGATGCCTGGCCCGAGGAAGGGAAGGTCGAGGGGGACGACATCCTGGACTGGCAGCAGGCCGAGATTGGAACGCTGCTGGAGCACCTGAATCGACTTCAGGAGCAGTCTCAGGCCCTTTCGAATCTGGATATTGATTCCGAGGTTTTCGACGACAAAGTGCCGGGTGAAGTTGGGGACGACATTGATGAACTCAAGGATTCACTGAAGCAGATTGTGCTCGAACTGCGACGCACCGTGGGGGACGTTATTTCAGTCAGCCGGCAGGTTGACGAAGCCGCCGAAAATCTCAATCGAGCCGGTCAGACACTGTCGCAGGGATCACAGGAACAGGTGTCCTCGCTTGAACAAACGTCCTCGGCAGTTGAGGAAATGGCTTCAATGGTCCAGCAGAGCTCGGAAAACGCCTCGGATTGTCTGAATTTGACGTACGATGCCGTTGAAGCCGCCGAACAGGGTGAAGAACGAATTGACAGGATGGTTGACGTTATGCAGCAGATTCACGAGGACAGCCAGGACATTGCCGATGCCATTGACGTCATCGACGATATTGCGTTTCAGACAAACTTGCTGGCCCTGAACGCGGCCGTTGAGGCGGCTAATGCCGGTGAACACGGCGAAGGATTCGCCGTAGTTGCCGATGAGGTCCGGGAGCTTGCCCAGAGAAGTGCCGACGCGGCCCAGGAGATCAGTGACGTGATTGAAACGGGTCTTGAACGCACGAAGGAGGGGGTTGAACGGGCCGAGGAATCACGGGACGTCTTGACCGAAATTACCGACCACGTTGAAACCGTGCAGGACCGTATGGAGGAAGTTTCGGCCGCCTCCGATGAACAATCGACTGCGATAGAAGAAATTAATCGTTCAATTACCGAACTGGAGTCAACCACCCAGGAGAATGCCGCCACCGCGGAGGAAACGGCTTCGGCAAGCGACGAGCTGACATCCCAGTCCACCAGCCTGGAGGAAACTGTTTCGACTCTGAAAAGTATCGTTGGCCAATTTCGCCTGGACCGCGAGGAACCTCTCGAGGAGGACGGCTTTGGTCGGTCGGATAACCCCGGTGAATCAACGAGGAATGAACTCGTCCAGCCCGAGCAACAATCCCTGGAGACAAACTCTTCGGGGACGTCCGAGGAAAAAGACCGTGAGGCGGTCATCCCACTTGAGGAGGATAAAGGTGGATTTGAGTAACTGGGGGGGATTGAACCTTGTCGACGAGATCGGGACCCCGTGAGCCCATTACTCCGGACGATGAGGATTTTCGTCGCCTCCAGTCGTTCCTGCACGAGCAGTACGGCCTCCACTTCCCGGAAAAAAGGCTGTATAGTCTCCGGCACAAAATTTCACGGAGGCTGGAGGCGACCCGGCAGGAGACCGTCAGTGAGTACCTGAGTTACGTGAAAAAAGCCGGGGACGATGAAGTCTCTAAACTTCTGGATCAGGTGTTAACCAATCGGACGTACTTTTATCGTGAACCGGATTTCTGGCGTTACTTCCGTGAGGAACTGGCGAATCAATTTTGTGGCCGTGAACGATTTAACGTCTGGTCACCGGCCTGTTCAACGGGGGAGGAACCCTATACTGCCGCACTTTGTCTGGAGGATCGGAGACGACAAAAACGAAATGCCGAGGACTGTGAGTACAGGGTCCTTGCGACCGATCTGTCGCAGTCCGTTCTCCGGCAGGCCGTTAGAGGGCGCTACGGCGATTCCAAACTCGAATCGTTACGGGATCACCATCCCGACTGGGTTGAAACTTATTTCAGTCAACTCGGTGATAGACAGTGGCAGCTGGACGATGCTGTACGTCGGTACGTGGCCTTCAGAGAGTTTAATCTGATTAACGAGAACTATCCGTTCGAGGAGACGTTTCAACTGATTATCTGCCGAAACGTGTTGCTTTACTTTGATCGTGAAACGGTCGGATCCGTTATTAATTCACTGGCAAAATCACTGGTGCCGGGAGGGTATCTTGCCATTGGTTAAGCGGAGTCGATCACGAATATCTCGTCACCGCTGGAGCGCGTAACACCATCGATTTACCGACATCCTGACGCAGCGTGAAAGTGAGGCTTTCAAGCCATGAAGATTAGCGAGGAGACAATAACCGCCACGCCCATACTTGTGGTTGACGATTCCATGATGAGTTTGCGTGAAATCGAGACAATACTGGAGAATGGCGGCTTCACCGACGTTCGGCTTCTAAACGATCCTACCCGGGTGGTGGAAAACTACGAGGAAGAGAGACCGGGCCTGATAATTCTCGACTATTACATGCCGGAAATGACCGGGGAGGATGTGCTGGATACGTTGAATTCACGGTATCCGGACCGCCGTATGAACGTGCTGTTCTGGACCTCCGCGGACGAGGACGAGCTTTACACTCGAGCCCTGCGTAAAGGAGCTCGTGACGTGCTCCGGAAGGAGAATGTACGGGACGAGGAAATAGTTACGAGAGTTCGAAATTTGATCGAGAGTAACCTTTATTACCGGGAACTGAAACGTCAGAACCAGCAGTTGAACCGCAAGGTCCGCCGACGAACCCAGCAACTGGAGAGGACCAGCCTCGAAACTATTGGACGACTTGCTCAGGCTGCGGAGTTCCGGGATAACGAAACGGGAGGACACATCCACCGAATAGGAGTAATGGCCGAGAAACTCTCCCGGCTACTCGGAATTGATGAATCCATCTGTGAAGCTATTCGCTATGCCGCGCCGATGCACGACGTCGGAAAAATCGGGGTGTCCGATCAAATACTTTTTAAACCCGATGACCTAACCGAAAACGAATGGAGTCAGATGAAAAAACACACGACTTTCGGTGCCAGGATACTCTCCGGATCGGATCAACATTATTTGAAGCTTGCACGGAACATTGCGCTCTACCATCACGAACAGTGGGACGGGAGCGGATATCCCGAAGGACTAAAGGGGGGTGAAATACCCGTTGAGGCCCGGATAACCTCCGTGTGTGATGTTTTTGACGCCGTACTGTCAGATCGACCGTACAAAGAACCCTGGGAGAAGGAACGAGCCATAAACCTCATTCTAGAGGAACGGGGGGATCAATTTGATCCCGACGTTGCGGATTGTTTTCTGGAAAACGTCGATGTCTTCCTGGAACTACGGGATCGTGTCGATACTTCGAACGAGGATCAAAGTGCCTTCCTGTCGGAAGACGTAAGCTCCGAGCAGACTGTTTCAGTTTTCTAACCCGGATTATTCACAAAGGGTCTAGAAAAGAGACACGAGACGGCCTATGATTGGGTTGTAGCACCCACTACGACCCATCATAAGGAGGCCGCCTCGTGAGTACAGAGTGTAAATTGGATTTT
>JBDGPI010000172.1:3832-26030 GCA_042219765.1 Salsurabacterium abyssinicum (SeqCode) | reverse complement strand
TCATGGTTTCCATGGATTTGTCCGTGCCGATTTCCACGCCGGTTTCGAAGGAGATACCTTCTTCACGGAGCTGGTTCACCCGGCGGGCTACACTTTTCTTGGAGAACTTGAAGTCCGGGATACCGTAGGTCATCAGGCCACCGATCTCGTCGTCCCGTTCAAAAACGGTCACGTTATGACCCACCCGGTTTAACTGCTGGGCCGCCGCCAGACCGGCGGGACCACTACCGATAATCGCAACCTCGTAATCCGTCCGGGTCTCCGGAGGCTCGGGCTGAATCCAGCCTTCCTTCCAGCCCTTGTCGACAATGGCCCGTTCTATGCTTTTAATTGTCACCGGATCGTCGTTGAACTGAAGCACACAGGCGTCCTCGCAGGGAGCGGGACAGGTGTAGCCGGTGAACTCGGGAAAATTGTTCGTTGCGTGCAGTTCCTCGAGGGCTTCCTTCCAGTCGTCCCGGTAGACCAGGTCGTTCCAGTCGGGAATAATATTTCCGATCGGGCAGCCACTCATGCAAGTCGGTACACCGCAGTCCATGCAGCGCTGGCCCTGGTCCTTGAGCTGCTGAATCTCCCAGTCCGGTTTCCAGATTTCGTCGTAGTCGTCGACGCGATCCTCGGGGTCGCGCTTGCCGATATCGTCGCGACGGTGCTTCAGGTAGCCGTCCGGATGATTTTCTCCCATGACTAATTAACCCACCAGCTGTTCTTCCATGCCGGCCGGGGTCGAGGGAGGTTCAATGCGAATATCCTCGCCCTCGGAGGCATGTTCCTGGATAATCTCTTCGTACGCTTCCGGCATCACCTTGACGAACTGATCACTGTACTTCGACCAGTCCTCGAGGATCCTCCGGGCCTTTTTGCTGTTCGTGTAATGATAATGGTTCTCAATCATTTTCTTGACGAGCTTCCGGTCTCGTTCCTCGCTGAACTCCTGAACGTTAACCATGTCCCGGTTAACCCGTTCGGCGAAGTCACCTGCCTCATCCAGCACGTAGGCTTCGCCACCGCTCATTCCGGCGCCGAAGTTCTTGCCGGTATCACCGAGGATAACAGCAATGCCACCGGTCATGTACTCACAACCATGGTCGCCGACTCCCTCAACAACAGTTTTAACGCCGGAGTTACGGACGCCGAAGCGTTCACCGGCCACACCATTGAAGTAAGCCTCTCCTCGAGTTGCGCCATAAAGGGCAACGTTACCAATTAATATATTTTCGTCGGCCTCGTAGGGGGCGTCGTCCGGTGTTCGAACGATCATTTTGCCACCGGATAGTCCTTTGCCGATGTAATCGTTGGCGTCACCGTCCAGGGAAAAGGTCATACCGGGGGACATAAAGGCCCCGAAACTCTGACCGGCCGATCCGGTGAAGTGAAAATTAATCGTATCGTCGGGTAACCCCTCGGCACCGTACTCGGAGGCGACCTCCGAGCTGAGCATGGCTCCTACCGTTCGGTTGCGGTTCGTAATCGTCAGGGACTCCTCGACGGTTTCCTGATTCTCCAGAGCCGGCTGAGCCATTTCTATCAACATGTTGTCAAGCTTTTCGTCCAGATTATGGTTCTGCTCCATCGTCTTGTAATGGTCGTCCTCGGTCTCGACCTCGGTCATGACCTGCGATAAGTCCAGTTTCCCGGCCTTGGGATGGTCGACGTCCCGCTGCTTGAGCCGGTCGACCCGGCCGATCATGTCATCAACGGTTCGGAAACCCAGTTCCGCCATGTACTCCCGTATTTCCTGAGCCATGAACTCCATGTAGTTAACGACGTGTTCGGGCTTGCCAGGGAACCGTTCCCGGAGGTCCGGGTCCTGGGTCGCAACCCCGACCGAACAGGTGTTGCAATGACACTTCCTCAGCATCACGCAGCCGACGGCAACCAGTGGAGCCGTTCCGTAACCCCATTCTTCGGCACCAAGCAGGGCCGCCACGACGGCGTCTCGACCAGTCTTCAAGCCACCGTCGACTTTCATGCGAATCCGGGAGCGTAAGTTATTGTTTCGAAGTATCTGATTTGCTTCGGCCACGCCGAGTTCCCAGGGAAGACCGGCGGACTTAATCGACGTTTTCGGTGACGCTCCGGTTCCACCTGAAGCACCACTGATAAGGACAACGTCGGACTTGGCCTTGGCAACACCCGCCGCAATAATACCGACCCCGGCCTCGGAGACGAGTTTAACGGAGACGTCCCCCTCCGGGTTGGAACACTTCAGGTCGTGAATGAGTTGGGCCAGGTCCTCGATGGAGTAAATATCGTGGTGAGGCGGTGGCGATATAAGACTAATTCCGGGGGTCGTATGTCGTACCTCGGCAATGACTTCGTTGACTTTCTCACCGGGGAGGTGTCCGCCTTCACCGGGCTTGGATCCCTGTGCCATTTTAATTTCTATTTCCTCGGCGTTGGCGAGGTAATCGCTAGTGACGCCGAACCGGCCACTGGCAACCTGCTTGTTGTTACACTCCCGGTCCGTGCCGAAGCGGTCCTTCTGTTCGCCACCTTCACCGGTGCAGGCCGTTCCGCCAATTTCATTCATGGCGACGGCGAGGGTCTCGTGGGCTTCCTTGCTCAGGGACCCGAACGACATCGATCCCGTAAAGAACCGGTTACAGATTTCGTCAACGGATTCGACTTCGTCGAGTGGTACGGATTCTACGTCATCCGTATCAAATTCAAGAATACCCCTGAGGGTCTGTAATTTTTCGTCCTGTTTGTTGATGTGATCGGCGAATTCCTTGTAGCGCTCGTAACTCCCGCTGCGGGCGGCCTGCTGTAACTTGCCAATCGTCTGGGGATTCCACTGGTGAAACTCACCGTCACGACGCCAGTAGTATTCGCCCCCTTCGTCGAGTTCGAGGCTGCCCGAGGGAGGCTCCTTGAACGCCTCGTCGTGACGTTCGTTCACGTCGTACTCGAGTTCCTCGATACCGATGCCCTCAGTGCGGGCCTCGGTCCCGTAGAAAAACTCCTCGATGAAATCGGAATCCAGTCCGACGGCTTCAAATATCTGGGCACCTTTGTAACTCTCCAGGGTCGAAATCCCCATCTTTGACATAACTTTCAGGAGCCCGTGTTTAACCCCTTCGATATAGGTCTCGATAGCCTCATCGACGCCGTAATCGACGTCGAGTTTATTTTCCTCAACGAGGTGATCGATACTCTGGAAGGCCAGGTAGGGGTTCACTGCTCCCGCCCCGTAACCGATCAGGGTCGAGAAGTGATGAACCGCACAGGGCTGACCGGATTCAATGACAAGCCCGACACGGGTCCGCAGGCCTTCACGGATCAGGTGGTGGTGAACGGCTCCAACGGCCAGCAGGCTGGGTATGGGAATACGGTCGGGTCCGGTCCGGCGATCGGAGAGCACGAGAATTTCGGTTCCCTCAATGATAGCCCGCACCGCATCGTGCTGAATGTCCTCCACGGCCTCGCGCAACGACTTGTTCTTCGAGTACGTGATATCAATCGTGGTTGACTGAATACCGTTTGCGTCAATGTCTTTAATTGCATCAAGCTCGTCGTTGGTCAAAATCGGTGATTCAAGGAAGAGCTGCCGGCAGTGCTCGGGCGTCTCCTGAAGTAAGTTCTTCTGGCGCCCGATGTGGCTTTCCAGTGACGTCACCACGTTCTCACGGATGTAGTCAATTGGTGGGTTGGACACCTGGGCAAATAGCTGTTTGAAGTAGGAGAAGAGGTTCTTGTTCTGATCCGATAGCACCGACAGGGGTGTGTCATCTCCCATGGCCCCGATAGGGTCCTTCCCCTCCTCACTCATCGGTTTGATCAGGCGGCGAAGGCTTTCCAGCGTGTACCCCTGGGCCCGCTGATTGGCCGTCAGCTCATCCTCGTCGAAGTCTTTGTCGACCTCGGAATCGGGATCCTCGACAATGTCACTTAACTTCACCCGCTCCTGCTCAAGCCAGTCACCGTACTTTTCGTCGGTTAGCTGTTCGAAGACTTCCTCGTCCGGAACAATCCGGCCCTTTTCGGCGTCGGCCATGAACATCTGACCGGGCTGAAGGCGTCCTTTCTCCTTCACCTCGCTCGGTTCAATGTCCAGCGTACCGGCCTCACTTGCCATAACGAGTCGATCGTCCTGGGTAACGTAGTACCGGCAGGGCCGGAGTCCGTTGCGGTCAAGGATGGCACCGACACTCTTGCCGTCGGTGAAGGCAACAAGCAACGGACCGTCCCAGGGTTCGACAATATTTGAATGGTAGTCGTAGAAGTCCCGCCGGTCCTGATCCATGTTCTCGTCCTTGTTCCAGGCCTCCGGAACCAGCATACGAAGGACGTGGGGAAGATCCCGGCCACTTTCCACGAGGAGTTCGAGCACGTTGTCGATAATAGCCGTGTCGCTCTGATCCTCTTTTGTAACCGGCTTGAGCTTACTGATTTCCTCACCGAACTTCGGGTGTTCCAGTTCCGCTTCACGGGTCTTCATCCAGTTAATATTGCCGCGCAAAGTATTTATTTCACCGTTGTGAACAATATTGCGGTAGGGGTGGGCAAGCTCCCAGGCGCCAAGAGTATTGGTGGAAAAACGGGAGTGAACGAACATGAGGCTCGACTTCATTGCATCGTCATTCAGATCGGGGAAGTAAGTGCGGACCTGGGGATTCGTCAAAAGCCCCTTGTAGACGATCTTCCGACGATCAAGCGAACAGATGTAGAACCGATCCGCTCCGTCGGGGTCCCGTTCTTCGACGGCGTTTTCCATCACACGCCGCAGTACGTACAGCTCGGCGTCGAGGGTTTCCGCGTCCCAGTCCTCGACCGGTTCAACAAAGAACTGATAAATATCCGGCTCAGATTCAACGGCAGTGGCACCAAGGTCGGCGTTATTGGTTGGTACATCACGCCAGAACGTAATTTCAAACCCTTCGTCGTGGGCAACTTCATCCAGGATCTCCATGATCCGTTCACGGTTCTTCTGGTCCTGCGGAAGAAAGACCTGGCCCACGCCGTAGTCATCGAAGTCATCGGGAAGCTCCGGGACCACTTCCGAGAAAAACCCGTGGGGTTTCTGAAGCAGTACCCCCGCGCCGTCCCCGGTGTTCTCCTCGGCCCCGCGGGCACCACGATGGTCGAGGTTCTCGAGCATTTCCAGGCCATCCTGAATCAGCTCGTGGGTTTTCTCCCCCGAGAAGTCCATCAGAACCCCAACGCCGCAGTTGGCACGCTGGTTTCGAGGGTCGATTAACAAATCGTCCGCTTCGGCGCTTCGATCGACGTCCAACACTATCACCAGATATTTAAAAAATTAGCCAGGTCAGCATTAATGTTAAGACACGGAAAAACCCGGAATCAAATTAAACAGTCTTCCCACAGTAATCCGGCTACGGATTTTCAATAATTAAAAGAAGGGGAGCGTTTTTTAACAACTGGCGAACCGCAACTGTCTTGAAGACCGGGGGGTTTTGACACTACTACGCTCCAGAACTCAAACAAACATTGAATATAAATTCGGAATCTGCAAGTATAAGATGAATAGTTATCCTCAAAAAGCAACGCCTAGCATATCATCCATCCACAGCCATTATAAGAAAGGAGTTTCATGATGAATCCCATCCAGGAAACCACGGAACGCGAAGGTATCAGTCACGACAATATGCTTGAATCAATTATGGAGCAACTCGAGGAAGCCTTTGAGATCCTCGAGGCCGATTCGGCCACGCGACAGCTGCTGAAGAACCCCCAGCGGGAGATGCGGTTTCAGATCCCCGCCAAGAAAAGCGATGGCTCCGTGGATGTTTATCCCGCCTTCCGGGTAAAGTGGAACATGGCCCGGGGTCCTGCCAAAGGTGGCCTTCGGTTTCATCCGGAGGAGACAATAGACACCATACGTGCCCTCGCGTGCGGCATGAGTCTAAAGACGGCAGTTATGGACCTGCCGCTCGGAGGGGGTAAGGGCGGTGTTGTCTGTAACCCCAAGCAGATGTCCGATCAGGAACTCGAACAGCTCTCACGTGGCTACATCCGTCACCTGGCCCAGGAGATCGGGCCCAACTCGGACGTTCCTGCCCCCGACGTCTACACCAATTCTCAGATGATGGCCTGGATGATGGACGAATACGAAACGATAACCGGCGAGAACCTTTCAGGTGTCGTAACCGGAAAACCGGTTGAACTTGGTGGCAGTCGCGGACGGGAGGGTGCAACCGCACGCGGTGGCATGTACGCCGTCCGGGAGGCCGCCAGGATCATGGACCTCGACCTCGAGGGCAGACCCGCCGCCATCCAGGGGTACGGAAAGGCAGGGGCACACGCCCACCGGCTTGCCGACGAAATACTCGGTATGAACGTGGTCGCCGTCAGCGACAGCAAGGGGGGGATCTACAACGAAAACGGGCTGGATCACGAAGCCGTCCTGGAGTCGAAGGAAAAAACCCAGTCGGTCGTCAACTTTCCCACGGCCGAGACGATAAGCTCCAGCGAACTACTGGAACTGGACGTTGACGTTCTCTTTCCGGCGGCGCTGGAAAACGTGATCACCGAGGAAAACGCCGACGACATCCAGGCGGAAATTATCGCCGAACTGGCCAACGGACCTACCACGACCAAAGCCGATTACATCCTGGACGACAAGGGCGTTTACATCATCCCCGACCTTCTCTGCAACGCTGGCGGGATGATTGTTAGCTACTTCGAGCAGGTTCAGAACGCCGACAACTACTACTGGCAGGAAGAAACCGTCCACGAACGGCTTGACCGTCGCATGACTGAAGCTTTCAACACGGTCCACGAAAAAGCCGTCGACCGCGGCGTTCACAAGCGAGTTGCAGCGTACCTGGTCGCCGTGGAGCGCATTGAACGGGCGATGAGACTACGGGGATGGGTGTAATAGTAGTCCATGGTCAATAGTAGTCCTTGGTCAAATGGTCCATGGTCGAACGATCATTAATTTATGGTTAGATTCTGGCATCTTTGGTTGTAAATACACGTTGAACCTGTGATTTCTAAAGCACTTGCGACTTTGTTGCCGTCCCACCTCACCGCATACCCCCGAACCATAACCCCGGGACCACGGACTACGGACCATCGACTATTGACTATGGACTAATGACTATGGACCACTGACTAAATTGCGTCGTCTCCGCGTTCGTTGGTGCGGATCTGGCAGGCGTCTTCAATCGGGAGGACAAAAATCTTGCCATCGCCGGAGTTACCGGAGTGAGCGGCCTCCTGAATGGCATCCATCACTTCGTCCTTACGTTCGTCGGGTATCACCGTTTCAACCTTCACCTTCTGAAAAAGATCAACGACGTAATCCTCGCCTCGCCACTTCTCCTTTTCCTCGGGCTGGCTACCCCGTCCGCTGACGTTTGACACCGTCAGACCGGGCATGCCGGTCTCGGCGAGGGCTCGCTTGACGGCGTCCAGACGACCGGGTCGAATAATGGCTTCAATTTTTTTCATGAAGTTACCCTCCTGATCCGGGAATGAATGGATCGAATGTACGACTCCAGTGCTGTTTGAGAAAGGAATAACTTACCAGAGGTTGAGAAATTGTCTACCGTTCTGGGCCAGTTTAATCCGAAAAGAAACCTTTTTGGCGTCTAACGCAATTCAATTCATGCTATAGTTCCTATCCACAAAATACCTACCCTTCGTAGTAATTATCACTAACGCTATCGTGCCTTGACAGAACCACGGGGATTATCGACAATCCTTGTCTATTTTCTCGTTTAGCTGTCCTGGACCAAATTCGATTCACAACCAGTGCTTCAGTCGACTTCGCGTATCCAGGAATAATAAAATTAGTTCGTGACAAATTACTTGACTCTAAACTTTTTCGGGAGTGACCCTAATGAACGAGACCGAAGTACTGAACAAGATAGAGGCGGAGAACATCAACTTCGTCCGATTGCAGTTCACCGATATCCTCGGTGTTATCAAGAATGTTTCCATTCCGGCCGGTCAGGTTGAGAAAGCCTTCGACGAGGGTATCTGGTTCGACGGTTCCTCCATAGAAGGTTTTGTTCGTATTCAGGAAAGCGACATGCGACTGTCACCGGATCCTGAGACATTCTCCATCCTGCCCTTTGAACATCAGGAACACGAGGTCCAGACCGCCCGCTTGATCTGTGACGTCACGCATCCGGACGGTGAACCCTTCATGGGCGATCCCCGCTATGCGCTGCACCGTGCCATCAACCGGGCCAATGACATGGGGTACACCTTCAACGCCGGTCCGGAACCGGAGTTCTTCGTCTTCGAAAAGGACGAGAACGGCCGTGCGACCACGATCACCCACGACTCCGGTGGTTACTTCGATCTTGCCCCGAAGGATCTTGCCTCCGATCTTCGCCGGGATATCATCCTGACCCTTCACGAGATGGGGCTCGAGGTCGAGGCCAGCCACCATGAAGTTGCCGAAGGCCAGCATGAAATCAACTTCAAGTACGCCGACGCCCTGACCACGGCCGATAACATTGCTACCTTCCGAATGGTCGTTCGAGCCGTGACGTCACTGCACAACCTTCACGCTACTTTCATGCCGAAACCGATCTCCGGCATAAACGGCAGCGGAATGCATACCCACATGTCCCTGTTCGAGGAAAACGGCGAGAACGCGTTCTACGACTCCAGCGATCAGTTCAACCTCTCGGACACCGCCCGAAGTTTCATGGCGGGTGTGCTGGAACACGCCCCGGGCATCACGGCGGTCACGAATCCGACGGTGAACTCCTACAAACGGTTGGTCCCGGGGTATGAAGCACCGGTTTACGTTGCCTGGAGTGACGTCAACCGCTCGGCTCAAATACGGAAACCGGCCGTCCGGCAGCCCGAGGGAACCCGGTTCGAACTGCGGTCACCGGATCCCTCCTGCAATCCATACCTGCACCTGGCCGTCTGCCTTCAAGCCGGATTGGACGGAGTCGAACGAGACCTTGATGCCCCCGATCCCGTCAGGGAAAACATCTACGAATTCACGGAGGACAAGCGGGAGGAGTACGGCATTGACGTGCTTCCGGGCAACCTGAAGGAGGCCATTGAGGAACTCAAGACCGACGAAGTTATCCAGAAAGCTCTTGGCGATCATATCTACACCCACTTCGTCGAAGCCAAGGAACAGGAGTTCAACGAGTACAAAGCCGATGTCAGCGACTGGGAGCTGGACCGCTACCTCGAGACGTTCTAGCCGGCTCACCCGTGGATTGCTGATAACCTCGAAAACCTCATCGATTACAGCATAAGCAGAATCTCCGTCGGACTGCTTTCCGGAGCATACATCCGCCCGGCCCGTATCGTACGGGCCGGGCCGGACCCTTTCCCGGAACCCCCCTGAACCACCCACCTTATTTACCCCTCTGACATTTTCGACCCTAAACTCTTCTGTTTTTTCAAAAATAACCCAATTTTTCCCATATTTTCCGTATTTTTTAAACATTTATTTAAGAATTGAAAAAAGGGGTTTGACATGGGTCATCATTTATCTAACAATAACGCATCAATTAAACAAACGAGACATGTTTTTTGGTTTTTTAAAACATTTATTACCTTTTTAGGTAAAGATTTAATCTTTCCTTACTAAAAGGTATTCGTTTTATTGGCGAATATTTCACAAAAGGGGTGGTGATCCTTTCCAGGTGATCCGGTATTAGTTGTTTATTACTTTACTGTTGTTGATCTGCTCTAACGTGTAACTCAAATTCGATCGACTTAATTTTTTCAAGGAGTGTTCACGATGGACGGAGACGATGTACTGAAGAAGATTGACGAGAAGGACATTGATTACCTGCGACTTCAGTTTACTGACATTCTGGGTGTCATCAAAAACGTTTCGATTCCGGCCGATCAGGCCGAGAAAGCCTTCGGTGAGGGCATCTATTTCGACGGTTCATCAATTGAGGGATTCGTTCGAATCCAGGAAAGTGATATGCGGCTTTCGCCCGATCCGGATACATTCTCGATTCTCCCCTTTGAACATCCGGACTCCGAATCGACGACGGCTCGCTTAATCTGTGATATTACCCACCCGGACGGTAAGCCCTTCTCCGGGGATCCTCGCAACGCACTGCACCGGGCCGTCGACAAAGCCGAAGACATGGGCTACGTAATGAACGCCGGTCCCGAACCGGAGTTCTTCGTCTTCGAGAAGACGGAGGATGGCGCCGCAACCACAATTACCCACGACGCCGGAGGCTACTTTGACCTTGCACCGAAGGACCTTGCCTCCGACCTTCGCCGGGACATTATCCTGACCCTTCAGAAGATGGGGTTTGAGGTCGAAGCCAGTCACCACGAAGTGGCCGAAGGTCAGCACGAGATTGACTTTAAGTACGACGACGCGCTCAGTACAGCCGACAACATTGCTACATTCCGCATGGTCGTCCGGGCCGTTTCCGCCCTGCACGATCTGCACGCTACGTTCATGCCGAAACCAATTGCGGGTATCAACGGAAGCGGGATGCACACACACATGTCGCTCTTCGAGGATGACGGCACGAACGCTTTCCACGACCCGGACGGTGAGTTCAACCTGTCGGAAACCGCCCAGCAGTTCATGGCCGGTATACTCGAACACGCCCCGGCAATTTCCGCGGTGACCAACCCGACCGTGAACTCCTTCAAACGGCTCGTACCGGGGTACGAAGCTCCAATTTACATTGCCTGGAGTGACGTTAACCGCTCAGCACAGATCCGTAAGCCGGCCGCCCGCAAACCCGAGGGTACACGCTTCGAGTTACGCTCGCCCGATCCGTCCTGTAACCCGTACCTGCATTTGGCCGTCTGTCTGCAGGCCGGACTCGATGGTATCGAGAAGGGCCTCGACCTGGACGATCCTGTCCGTGAAAACATCTACGACTTCACGGAGGAAAAACGCAAGGAGTACGGCATCGACGTATTGCCGGGCAACCTGAAACAGGCCATAGATGCCCTTGAGGCCGATCCGGTTGTTCAGGATGCACTGGGCGACCACATCACGCAAAACTTCATTGAAGCTAAAACCGCCGAGTGGGACGACTACAAAGCTGATGTCAGCGAGTGGGAGCTCGACCGGTACCTGGAGACCTTTTAACGGGTCCGTCGAGCACTCACCTGGAGGTGATACTGAATCTTGAAATTTTCTTTTTGTGATCCTGACTGTTGATTGTTTGATTACTTCTCGAAAGGAGAGAGTCGAAATGGGTTTTTTGGAGCTGAAATCGTTCTTTGATCAGCTGCTGCAACAGTTGCTCTCGCTTTATCGGGGAATGGGGGGTGTCCTCAATGGCTGAAGCGGCACAGGCCGTATCCAATGGTGTGAATAACGTCTGGATACTCACGGTTTCCTTCTTAATTTTCTTCATGCAACCAGGTTTTGCTATGCTGGAGGCCGGGCAGGTCCGAGCAAAGAACGTGGCAAACGTTCTGATGAAAAATCTCATGGACTGGAGTCTCGGCGTCCTGTCATTTTTCCTCATCGGAAACGCCCTTGCCAACATCGTCGGAGGGCTAACCGCCACGGGCGGTTACGGAGGGCGAGCCTTCGCCTACATTGGTGACCCCAGCGGCTGGATTGGCTGGTTGTTCGGTGCTGTCTTTGCCATGACCGCCGCCACAATTGTGTCCGGAGCCGTTGCGGGCCGAATCAAATTCAGCGCTTTTCTGTTTTACTCGATCGGTCTTACGGCCGTGATCTATCCTGTCGTTCTGGGATTGACCTGGAAGGGCGGTCTCCTCTCCGGCAGTGGTTTGATCGGAAGTGCTCTCGGCGTTGGATTCAAGGACTTCGCCGGTGCCGTTATCGTGCACATGACCGGGGGAGTAGCCGGTCTCGTTGGAGCTGGAGTTCTTGGTGCCCGCCAGGGCCGTTTTGATGAATCCGGTGAAGCCAGTGCCATCCCGGGCCACAACCTTACACTGGCCTTTCTTGGCACATTCATCCTTGCCTTTGGTTGGTATGGTTTCAACGTCGGGACTCAGGCCACTGTTCTGAGCGTTGGCGACGGAGGAGCCCTGTCCTTCATGGGACCCGCATTGGGTCGCGTTGCACTCAATACCACTCTGGCCATGGGTGCCGGTGCCGTGTTCGCCATAATCACGACGAGTTTTACCGAGGGCTTCGCCGATCCGCTCTTCGCATGTAACGGACTGCTTGCCGGTCTTGTCGGCATCACCGGAGCCTGCGCACACGTCTCCGTTGTCGGTGGCATTATTATTGGTGCGCTCTCCGGTATCCAGGCACCGCTTGTTTACCGCTGGTGTGTGGACACCCTCAAGGTGGACGATGTCTGTGGTGTCTTTGCCGTCCACGGTAGCGCCGGAATCCTGGGCACCTGGTTAATTCCGTTCTTTGATACAGCCGGGTTCTCCGGAGCTCAACTTGCCATGCAGACAATCAGTATTGCTGTTATCGCTCTCTGGACCATTGTTGCAACTTACATTGTGTTCAAACTGGCCGATGCCGTCGTTGGACTGCGTCTGGACCCCGAAGAGGAACAAAAGGGACTCGACATCCATGAACACGGCATTATGGCCTATCCCGAATTCGTTCAGGAACCTTAATCTGAACTCATCCAAAGGAGGTGAAGCTGGTGGAGAATGTTGCTGAGATTGTAGCAAGTGGTGTTAACAACGTCTGGGTTTTAACGGTGACGTTCCTGATTTTCTTCATGCATGCCGGCTTTGCGATGCTTGAAGCCGGACAGGTCCGCTCCAAGAACGTGGCCAACCAGTTGACCAAGAACATGTTCACCTGGTCACTGGGAGTCCTCGTGTATTTTCTGGTTGGAGCGGGTGTATCGGGGATCGTCGGCGGTAGTCAGTTTGCCGAAGCCTTCGGTTACATTAACGGTGGATCCGACGCCTGGATAGGATGGCTCTTCGGAGCCGTCTTCGCAATGACGGCCGCAACGATCGTTTCAGGTGCTGTTGCCGGGCGCGTGCGTCTGGCGGCCTACCTGACTTACACGATTCTGCTGGCCGGCATCATCTATCCCGTCGTCACCGGATTGACCTGGGGCGGAGGTTTTTTAAGTTCCCTCACGCCCGGTTTCAATGACTTCGCCGGAGGCATGATTGTCCACGGCATGGGCGGAATTGCCGGCCTTACGGCCGCCATGGTTATCGGACCCCGACGGGACCATTACAACCCGGACGGAAGCGTCAACGTCATACCTGGACACTCGATCACCTTTGCGGTCCTGGGAACGTTGATTCTCTGTTTCGGTTGGTACGGATTCAACGTCGGTACCGCCGCGTCGGTTTTCGCCGTTGACGGCGGGGGACTGGCATTGGCGGCCTTCGAGGAAACCGTCGGTCGGGTTGCCCTGACGACGACCCTTGGCATGGCCGCGGGCGCCATCGGAGCCGGTCTTATCTCGTTCTTCCGGACCGGCAAGGTCGACACACTCTACGTCGCCAATGGTATGCTCGCCGGACTCGTTGGCATCACGAGCAACACCCACGCCATCACCTGGTTCGGTGGCATGGCGATCGGTTTTCTTGCCGGCGCTCAGCTACCGCTTGTGTTCAAGTTCGTCGATAGCACGCTTAAAATCGACGACGTCTGTGCGGTCTTTCCCGTGCACGGTACGGCGGGTGTTCTCGGCGCCCTTTTGTTTCCGTTTTTTGCAGTGCCAGGTACCGAGGTCTCGTTCATATCACAGCTGACCGGTGTCGGTATCATCGCCGGTTGGACGATCGCCGCCACGACGGCGGTCTTTGGCACGATGCGTCTGATGAATCTGCACCGTGTCAGCGAGGATCACGAACGCCGCGGTCTAGACACCGCTGAGCACGGCATTATTTCCTATCCCGAATTTGGACCTGAAGCTAAGTAATCCTTCGGAGGTGTTTTTAATGAGTGAATCCGAGATCAAGAAGGTGGAAGCAATTGTTCGCCCGGATAAGCTTGGCGCGGTGAAGAAAGCCCTCGCCGAGATCGGGGCCCCGAGTTTAACGGTCTCCGACGTCAGCGGACGTGGCAGCGAACCCGAGATGAAGGAACAGTGGCGCGGCGAGGAGTACATCGTCGACCTTCACCAGAAGACGAAGATCGAGTGTGTCGTTGCCGACACACCAGTCGAAGAGGTCGTCGGGGCCATCGAGGATGCCGCCCACACCGGGAACGCGGGTGACGGTAAAATCTTTGTCATTCCGATTGAAAGCGCCTGTCAGATTCGCACCGGCAATCGGGGAACCGAAGCAGTTTAAACCAGCCTTGAAAAACGAAGGAGGATTGATAGATGACGATGTCTCGAGGAGAACCCATCGACCTGGCCGAATCGACCAGGCCATCGTTGGTGGTTCGGTCTAAGTAAAGGTTGGCCCGTCCGGGGAATTGACCCCGGACGCCTCCCTTGGGGGGAGATAAAGACCAACCGAGAGTCGAAATGGGTATGTATTCAGTTCATGCTAACACTTCCGAGATTCACCGTCATCATTTTCTAGAGTGAACTGTTTAACGTTACATCTCCAATAGTTTGACTCAGATTTCTCTAAGGAGGCATAACTAATGCAGTACTTAACATCTCAACGTTCGATAAGTCTGCTGGCATCCTTCCTGATGCTGGCGGCCGTCTTAACCAGTGCAAGCGTTCAACCTGCCAAAAGCGAAGTAACCGGAGATTTGTCGGGTAACATCGGTATTGTGTCCAAGTATATCTTCCGTGGCGTCATCGAAAGTGATCGTCCGGCCGTCCAGGGAGGTTTCGACTACAGCCACCCCTCTGGACTCTACGCCGGTTACTGGGGCTCCACGCTCGGTTACGGAGGAGCCGCAACCGGCAGTACCTCCACCGAGAACGACGTCTACGCCGGCTACGCCGGTTCGTCCGGAGCCGTCAGCTACGACGTGGGTATCACGCAGTATACGTACCTGAACGACGCTACCGACGCCGGGCTCACGGAAGCCAATCTCTCCGGTGGTTTCGGACCAGTCTCCGTTGGACTTGATTACGCGATCAATGACGGTTTTGCCAGTGCGGGGGACATCTACGCCAGCCTCTCGTACGGCACGTCCATTCCGTTCGGCTTTAGTTTTAGTTCCAAAATCGGGTACACCTCACCCGACGCATCGGGTGCTGATTCCGGTTGGAACGACATCGTCGTTGGGCTCTCGCACCCAATCGGAGAATCACCGGCCAGCATGAGCCTGCAGTACGTAAGCACCAACACTGAAATCCTCGGCAGCAGCACGGAGAACCAGGTTGTCATGGGTATCAGCTATGGATTTGATATTGCCAAAAAGTAACCCTGGCCGGGTAAGCCAGAATCGATCCAAACCACCACTTCACCACCTTTCCATCGGGTGCTCTTCGGCCTCCCGGCCGGAGAGCACTCATTTTCCTTTAACAGGCCCGTTGCCTTAGCATCCGGAGGGTCCCCTTCCACCACCCTGGGGGCCCTCCATTTTTATTTGAATCTTAAATACCCTTGAAAAGCTGTCACACCCGGAGGGCAGTACGGAGCCAAACAATTTCCGACCCATGGTTTTAACATAGAGCTTTAGTTTAACAGGTGAGCTGAACGTTCCACTAAAACGGTTAGATATTTAGCGTATGGCGTTTCACCGATGGTTTATAAGAATTTTTATCTATCGTCAGCAATCGGTTACAGGGGCTACTCCTTCAGAGCCTAGCGTCAATTTGCCCAATGTCTTTTGTTCCTGCCTGAAATCCATCTCAGGAACATTTCAATGCTTGGCCATTGATTCCAAGGAACCTCTTATTATTCCTATTTTAAATATTCTAATTGATCAACTATATATAATAAAAGCATTTTATTCACTTATTATACCCTCGGGCTTTTTAAACTAAAGTTTCTGGTTTTTCTTATTTTTTATAGATTAAAGTTGGTTAACATTTACTTATTCATTGAAATGTTTTACATACTCTTTCTTTTTGCCATGATTATGTAACAATTATTTTCCATTGGTTGGAATCACTCGTCCAGTATCTCGTCTTTTAAAGTCAAGAATATCGTCCATCTTTGAGTTATCACCCTGGGTGTGCAACAACAATGAAGTTAATCGAAAACTTACGGTCTCTGCGAACACTGGATCAACAAAGGGAAAACCGAGGGTTCCTGAGGGCCCTGGGTCTTCTCGGAGAAAGTCTCCAGGAATCCTACACGTACAATTTGCTCTCTAATCCCTTTACGCTTTTTGGATTTTTCTGGGGAATTCCAGTGCCGGCATTTTTTCTCTATTTCCACTGGAGCCTGACCTCGGAACCCCTGGAGGTCATCCTGTCGGATTACTGGATTCACTGGGTCTTCATGCTTCACCCGGTCCTGTTTGCCCTGTTTTTTGGAGCGGTGGGCAATATCTATTTCGGATACCACCGCAAATTAAAATACCGGGCAACACACGACGAATTAACGTCGTTACTTAATCACACCGAGTTCTACCGGATTACAAAACGGTATCTCTCGGAGTTACACCCTGAAACTGACACTTTGAGCTTGATTCTCTGTGATTTGGATCACTTTAAACGGGTCAATGATTCGCTGGGCCACAAGACGGGCGACGACGTTCTCAAAACAATTGCATCCATAATCGAGACGGCCACCCGATCCCGGGACTACCCCTGTCGTTACGGTGGGGAGGAATTCGCGGTCGTTTTACCTGATACGTCCACGTCGAACGCTTACACGGTGGCCGAAAGAATTCGCCGGAACGTGGCCTCGAGCGGGAATGATCTTCCTAAGTGGCTGACGCTGTCCGCGGGGGTTGCGGGTTACCCCGACGATGGTACAACGGTTGATGAGTTAATCAACGTGGCCGATCGGAAACTTTACCAGGCCAAATCAGAGGGACGGAACCGTACCATGTAAGAATGATGAGCGATCGATGAACGAGATTTTTCAATTCCGGTTTGGTTTATTCAATGGCTTGAACCGGACATTAACATTCAACGGATAAAATAAACTTTTTCACCACGGGAGATAACATCATGAGCAAGCCAGGATCCACGAATTTACCCGAAAACAGTGTACTCAATGCGGCCTCCCTTGACGAACTGGCCAGGAACGTCATTCCGGATCTAATGCAGATCATCGGGGCCGAAGGGGGTTCAATACTCGTCAGGGACCAGGACGTTCTGGTGGTCCAATCGTCGTTTGGACTGAAGAAAAGCCGGGCCGACCGGGCTCAGGTCCCCCTCGGTGTCGGCGTAACCGGCCAGGCGGCCGAATCCGGAACGCTACAGTGGATTCCGGACGTCGAGAAGATTGAAAATCATATTGAAGGGGTACCTGATTCCCGCTGGGAACTTGCAATTCCAGTTTCACACCCTCAGCGGGATACGGCTGTTGTAGTAGACTTCGAATCCAGTACCCCCCAACGACCATCGAAGCAGCAGAGACAACAGGTCCTCGGTGAACTTGAAACACTCAAATCGCCTCTGCTCAATCGTGCCGAAAAAGAACAACTTAAGCGGTCCTACCGCAAGGATTCGATAAGTTCACTCAACAGTGACGAGTATTTCCTCGAGAGGCTCGAATCATGGTTCGAGAACAATCCCAAAACACCCGGTCTACTGGTTGTATTACAGATGGAGCCGCAATTGAATAACCCGGACGTTAATTCCTTCAGGGACCTGCGCGGCGAGATGAAATCCCTCGGTTCACAGTTACGAACAATCGTGAAGGGGGACATTTTTTCGGCCCGGTTATACGGAAATATATTTGCTGTATTTATTCCGGAAGTTCCGGCCGGGGACGAAACAACCACAAGGGAGTCCATTGGTTCGGAGCTAAACGAAGTCTGTACCGTAAAGCAGATAAATTCGAGTCACCACCCCCCCGGCGCAGAGGACCCGAACGTTCTGGTAAATAACGCCTTCGTTGAGCTGGACTTCAGCCAGGACAATCAATCAACCGGAGATACATTAAAACTGAATCAAATCCTACGGGAGGGGGACATACGACTGGTCAAGCAGCCTATTGTCCACTCAGGTGCCGAGAAACCACTGGGATTCGAAATTCTTGTACGTGGCCCCGAGGACAGTAAACTCGAATCACCCAACCGCCTGTTTGAGGCAGCCTACCAGCAGGACCGGGTGGTGGAACTCGATACTTTGATTGTTCGCAAGGCCCTTGAAGACTCATCACTGGATTCCGACCAGATGTTGTTTCTCAACGTCGAGCGACAAAGTATCGTGGACAATGAATGGAAACTCGAACTGGTAGAGCTGATGGACCGTGCGGGGAATGATTGCCGGATATGCGTAGAAATTACAGAGCACGGCGATTTAACAAACCTGAAGCCACACCTTGATCAAATACGGAAGACTCTCGGCAGTACGATACAATTCGCCGTGGACGATTTTGGCACCGGTACCTCCAACTTCAAGGCAATTATTGACCTTCACCCGGACATAATAAAAGTGGACCGATCACTGATCAGAAACATCGACGGGGAATTCGAAAAACGCTCCTTCATGGAGTCGATTCTTAATTTTACGGGATCCAACCACACCCGGGTTCTGGCTGAAGGTATTGAAAGCAGCAGTGAGTGGGAGACTCTTCGGAATCTGGGTGTTAAGCTGGCCCAGGGATACTATTTTGCCCATCCTGAAGTCCTATAAGGAGATTACCCTGACGTTATTATTCCGGACATCAAAGGCAAAGCTGCCGGTATCATTCTTCGTTCAGCCCTAACTGGGAACCTAACGTCGTGAGTAAAGAATAAATCAAACTCACACTTGAACGCTTTCGGTCGTTTAGAGGAAGGCGGTCCCATGACTTTGTGAACGGAGAAGCTTGAGGATATCCGAGGGATCTTCGGCCGTTTTGATCCGTTCCACAAATGAATCCTGATTGGCCAGGGCATCGGCGGCCGCAACGTAGGAAAATAATTCATTACTGTTCGCTTCTCCGCCAACAATTGGCAGACACATATCAATTTCTTCCCCGGACTCCAGATACGACACCGAACGGTCAAGGGTCATAAGCGCCCCCGTAACGGGACCCTCGGGAACGATCGCATGAGGGATAGCAATACCATTGGTCGTGTACGTCTCGTACGCTTTCTCCGTTGTCCAGAGTGACTTCTCAATAACGTTTACGGGGTGATCGCTGTCACTCAGCCGCTTGGCCACCTGGTGAAAGAGTGCCCGCTTGGACAGGGGTTTCCAGGTTTTGAGGTAGAGGTCGTCCGTGGACAGCAAATTCGAGAGTTTCTTTCGGTAATTGGATGAACCTACGCTATCACCCGATCCCTGGACCGGCCTGGCGAGCGTTCCACTATGTTGCTCGGGGAAGGCGGTCTCCAGGTATCCGGCGGTTTTTCTGTCGAGGACAAATAATTCCTCCGGATCCGAACCGACCAGCCGATCCTCTAAGTCACGATAACCCACCAACTGATTGGTACGAATCGATCGGCCGGACAGATTTTGAAAATATTCGGCGAGTCTCTCCTCGCGGTCCCCGAATGCATCATCCGGTGACCCTTCAAAATAGAAATCAACCTCCGTCGTTCGAGCCTTTTCCGGTGAAATGTTCTGAGCGGTGTCAACCACAAACGACTGATCACTCCCCGGAAAGGGATTCACAACCGATCGCACACTCGAGGTGGCAGCTGCTTCTCCCTCCTTAACCAGTAAAATGTCCCCCGGAAAATTCTCCATCCAGGAGCTGGCATTGGAAACCAAAAAACCCCAGTTCGAGGTTGACCGCCAGTTCAGGAGCGTCCAGTCCACTGCCTTATCCCCGACAAACCGATGGAGGAACTGATGGGAATGGGTCGTCACGGTCCGATTGAAATCCAGGTGAGTTCCTCCCTGGCGATCAAGCCGGGTCACGTACCGTTTCAGTGCCCGATCGGTGGCGTCCGGTTGACGAATGCTCGGCAGAAAGGAGGTATCCGAGGTTTCGTGAACGTTCAGGACCATTTTCCGGTGGGACGATTTAAAGAGGTCGACCGCAATTTCAATCCGAGCCTGAGCAGCCAGGACTTGATCATGACTCAAATTAAAGAAGGGCACGAGGACAATTGGATCCGGGTAACGTTCCTCCATGAGGGCCGACTCGGATGCCGTTAGCTCCTTGAATTCGATCACCGGCGTTGAGGAACGGCTTAATGTAGCCTCACGATCGACGCGGTCCCGCACGTAGATGTAGTACCACCCGACTCCGACAAGCGCCAGCCCCATGGCACTGAGGAAGGGAACCGGCCCGAGGAACACCAGAAGGGTCAGGCTAACCAGCAGACCCGTAAACTGGAGATAGGGATACAACGGAGCCCTAAATTCAGGGTTGTACCATTCGATGTCACTTTCTCGAAAGATAACGACCGCAAAATTAAGAATTCCAAAGACAAACAGTAAAAATCCACTGGCAAGCTTGGCCAGCTGAACAACGGGGAGAAATAAAATCCCAAAAATCATGATACCGCCGGTTACTGCCACGGAAAGAACCGGCGTGGAGAAGGTTGAATTGATACTGGCAAATTGTTCGGGTAACTGGTCGTAACGAGCCATGGCAAGTGGGTAACGCGAAGATGCCAGCAGACCTGCGTTAGCCATTGACGCCAGGGCTGCCACCGCAATAATAGATATTAGGTATTCACCCATGGCCCCTGCAATGGCAAACGCCGATTGAGCCAGAGGAGCGTTCCGATAAAGGGTTGGCGCATATTTACCATGGTTTCCCGCTGGCACGACGCCCACGTGCACGTGCGTTACTAGTGTGTAAATGAGAGTCATCACAGTAAGGGAAATAATAATACCAAGGGGGATGTTCCGTCCCGGGTTTTTGACTTCCTCGGCCGCACTCGCTACTTTCGTGACACCGGCGTACGACACGAAAACAAAGGCGGTTGCCTGCAGAAACCCTAAAAACCCCTCAGTAGCAAAAGGTTTGTAATAGTCCGGTTGGGCTGCCGCACTACCACGATCCACGTAAAGCATCAAAACGCCCAGAGCGGCTACCACCAGAACGGTCTGTACCTGGCCGGCTTTTTTCACACCCAGACAATTCAGCACAATTAGAGCCAGCCCGATGCCCGCGGCGATATAAAGAGCGTAAGCGTTCGAAACGGGCACGAACAGTAATAAATAAGCACTGAGCCCCACCAGTGCAAACGCACTTTTCAGCACCAGTGCCAGCCAGGTACCAAGTCCGGTGATGGTACTGACCACCGGACCCAGCGCCCGGTCAATAAAAACGTAGTCCCCTCCTGACTCCGGGAGGGCCGTAGCCATCTCGGCTTTACTCAGCGCCGCCGGCACAAAGAGAATCCCGGCAAGCAGAAACCCAAGGTAAACTGCGGGACCGGTAATCACGTAAGCATGCCCCGGCAGCACGAAAACCCCCGATAACATTGCTCCACAGGCAATTGAACAGACCGAAAACAGACCCAGCTCTCGTTTTAGTTTCATTTGCCACCCTCTCCAGAATGGAACCAACCATTCAAGAATTGATCAAAAAAATTATTTATAAGTAAATGTTTGTTTTATAGTAGGAGGTTACCTTATTACTTGTTGATCTTTCTGTAAAGTTTCTTGGTTTTAATTACGGTTTTACCTTCGAATAATATACAAGTGTTTATTATTTTCCCGCGATCGTTCAGACACCGGCATCACATACCCAGTGGAAACCCAATACGACAACACCTCGTAAAGTCAATCCAGGCGGCGGCTTTGGCCCTCGGTTGAGTTAAGAAAGGACAGTCGACAAAGGAATATACTGCCACGATCAGACCATCAAGTTAACGTCGGTTCGGGATGCGTTCCGTTTACGGGAAAGTACTCAACCTGTTGTGAAAGCCGTGAAAGAAAGAGAAATTACCGGCCGGGAGAAGTAACCAATCAACGGTTTGGTTTACTCACCGGACCTAATGTTTGGTGCATGATATCTGACAACCGTCGGAATCAGACATCAACCCCGTAACGTCACGCCGAAAAACATGATGGTAAGAGTGACGCCCGTAATGCCCCAGTGCAGGTAATTCATCCGATCGATACGGTCATCCAGCTGATCACTGCCATACCGGTGAGCGAAAATCATAATAAACGGAAAGGCAAGGAATAAAAGAAGGGCCAGAGATATTTTAACGCCGGCCGTGACCCCGTAGGTACTTCCCCAGGCCTCGGAGACATTTAGTAAATTCACCCGGTGAAGGTTGACGAGTCCGCTTCCAATCAGAATCACCATGAGTAGCGAAACCAGGCGCCGGGCCCGCTGACCAATGGCCTCGAGCTGTGATTCGGCAACCTCCTCCGGGAGGTCCCGACCGAGCAGGTGTTCGCGCTCGGCGACGTAGTCG
>JBDGPI010000172.1:2803-3822 GCA_042219765.1 Salsurabacterium abyssinicum (SeqCode) | reverse complement strand
GAAGGGGCACCATCATTATGGAAAAATTGACCGTTAGCCCCAGCCAGAGAGAAACGGCAACAAGGTGAACGAAGAGATTAATCGTGTAAAAATCAGGTACAATCACGATTTATCCTCCCTACCGGTCGTCCGGCGGTGGAATAACTTGGACCCCTGACGGACTTAACCAGCGGTCAGTAATTCCAACCCACCTGATAGGAGTCCAGGGCCCCTGTCGAGACGCTTCTGGATCTAAGTTAACCTCTGTTCACGATCGACAATTCCGGGAAAAACGATGGTGTTCTCCAGGAAGACGTGTTCCATCGTTACTTCGACGAACTCCTCGAGGTCCCTGTAAAGAGCCCGGAAAGTTTTGCAGGCGTCCTCCGGGGGAGTAAACTCGTCGGTCAGTTCCTTAATTCGATACAGCCGGTCACCTGTCTCGTCGTGCTCGCCTTCCATCGAATCAATCAAGTCCTCAGCGGATTCCCCTTGTGGTTGTTCGACGTTGTCTAACTCCTCGGCGTCCAATATCTCTCGAGCGTAGGGAAACAGCACGTCGTCCTCCCGTTTCATGTGCTGTAACATCTCCGGGCCCATTTCAACCCAGAGGTCGGCCAGCTCAATAACCTCGGGATGGTTATCCCCGTGAACTTTGCGGACCTTACTGAGGTACCCGCTGATGCGAGCAATCGCCTCCTCGGTGTACTCGTGGTGTTTCCGCTGAATGAGGTTTATGAGGCTCTCCGGATCCATCTCACTGAAGGACTTTTCGGGGGATGCCGTTTCCTCACCGACCTGCCGCAACTCCTCACGAATCGTATCCGGGTCCAGTTCGTTCTTCGCACAGACGGTACTCAGTGTTCGGTCGCCCCCGCAGCAGAAATCAATGTCGTACTGCTTGAAGACCCGGGCACGCCGGTAATCCTCCGACAGAATATCCGCAACCGTGCGATCTTTCATGTCCTCAACCGTCTCTTCAGCACTCATAGTTAGCCTCCTTATCGGGTAACATGCAAGAAACCAGGAAACCCTCTCCT
>JBDGPI010000172.1:0-2793 GCA_042219765.1 Salsurabacterium abyssinicum (SeqCode) | reverse complement strand
ATGGGGGTTACTGAATATCCGTTGGAGGATAACGCAATGAAAGGGGACGCTGTTATGAGCTACCGCACAACAGTTCTAAGTTGAACAGAAAAGATACATCCAGTTAGGGTAAAATTTTATAAGGAAGAAAAAGACTTAACGATCGTCGCTCCGGCAGTCGGACCCATGGTTGATTGACTCGAAGACGTTCCGAAGAGTGTCATCGGCCAGGTGACGGTCAATGGCAGGATACAGGATAGTTTCCTCTGACTCATTGTGGGGTTCAAGGAACTTCAGCAGCCGCGAGTCGTTCCGGTCCGACGGTATTTCGGTCTTCTTGATTGTTTCGTAAATAACGTCGAGAGCATCCTTGATCTGTTCGTGCTCGACCCGCATCGTTCCTGTCAGTCCCTCGCCCATTTTTTCCTCGAACGCAGGGAAAAGCACCTCGTCCTCCCACTGAATGTGCGTCAGGAGTCCCTCACGGAAATTAAGGAAATACTCACGAGCCGTTTCGAAATCCTCGTGTTTTAACGCCTGGTAAGTCTCAAAAGAGTCATCCAGCCGATCGTGGTCGTGTTCGAAAAAATCCGAAACGGAGGAGGCTTCCCCCGGCTCTTTCGGGGTCATCGTTAAAGCTCTCCCGTCGAGGGTAGTATTAGTAATCATCGGATAATTGGACCAATCGGTTCCACCACAGATTTTTTCGGGAAGCTACAGCGAAAGCCGGAACACGAAACGTCCAACGCGTTGGTTAATTACGGTTTCAGGACTCCCTGGGACCGATGTCATCGGGGCGAAATTCCTCACGGAAGTCAATGGATCGTTCGTGGATGGCTTCGAGCTGGTCGTCACTCAACTCCTCCTGAAGCTCTTCAAAGATAACTTGTTCCTCCATTTCAGCGTGTTCTTTAAGCCGTTCTCCGATGGAATGAACAAGTTCGATCACATCGTCGCCGTTCTCCAGGGCGTTTCGCAACACCGTCACCTTGTCCCGGAACCAGGCGTGATCGTCAAGCATCGTTCGGATGTTTTCGTCATCGGTCACGGGTCCAAGCCGGGAAACAACCGGAAGGATGACGATTTCCTCCTCGATAAAGTGAAGGTTCGCGTGGTCCTCCCAGAAGTCGAGGAACCCCTCGGCGGCTTCCCGGGGAGTGTATTCTCCCTCGTCGGTTCCGGCCTTCCGCAGGTACTTCGCCTGCCTGAGGGCCGGAAGGTGATCGCGAGAAAAATCGGCCAGGGCATCGTCTCGTTTCATGGTCACCACATCCTTATTTTGGAATACTGGACAGTTAACAATAACGAATCACTTGGTGTCGATGGTATGACCTGTATCATCTGATTTAAACAGCCTGTATCATTCAATACACTGAGGTTCCCTGAGTCCGCAACGGACTTTCCGGGACCACTCTACAAATCCACCATTGCATTAACGTCCTCAAAACCGGGGAGTCATGGACTTATGAAACGCTTTCTCTGGATTGGAGCATTGCTTGTCACCATAGCGGGAATTGCCTTAACGGGATACCTAACTCAGGCCCATTTCACGGGTTCAATCGGCTCCCTCTGCGGGGAGGCCCAGGGCTGTGGGGTCGTCCTTCAGAGCAGCTGGAGCCAGTTCGCCGGTCTTCCGACCGCGTTTTACGGGTTTTGTTACTACCTGCTCAGTTTTGCTTTCTTCCTGGTCTTTCCCGTTGTGGATCGCAAACAAAAAACACAGCTCCTCAATAGTTTACTCGGCTTTCACCTCAGTGCCTTTCTCATATCACTAGCCTTAATAAGTTACGCAGTCGTTTCCCTTGGAGCCAATTGTCTCTACTGTTTCAGTTCATTCGGTCTGGTAACACTCCTAACCGGCGGGACGCTATTCTGGATCATCCGCGCGGATGATCCCGACGCTGCGGCTGACCTCACTCCCTGGTACTGGCAGACGGCCACGGTCGTCCTGCTTGTCGGCACGCTGGTTCTGGGAGGATTCGTCTATTCGGGGTCGGCACCATCAAGTGATACATCCGACCAGTCGACCCGGGAGTTGACCGCCCTTATCAACGAGGGCCGGTCAATCGGCAACCCCGATGCTCCAATCCGCGTTGTTGAATTCTTTGACCTCGCTTGCCCGCACTGCCAGCGGTTTACGGCAAAAACCTTTCCGAAGATCAAGCAGGACTACATAAAAACCGGGAAAGTCGTCTGGACCTTCCGGTCCTTCCCGATTACCCGAGCACATCCCCACAGTCTGAGAGCCCACGGAATTCTGAACATGGTATCGCCGAACAAATTCCTCGAGGTTAAGAAAGGCCTGATGCAGGACGCCCGGCGATGGACCAAGCGTTACACGGACAACCCGGAACCATACTTCAACCTGCTGCTCAGTGAATACGGCCTTGGAAGCACCGGTGGACCGTCCGACGATCTGCTCCGGAGCATACGGTTTCAAACCCGGGACTACGCCGACCTTGGGGTCCGCCAGACGCCGTCCTTCCTGGTCAATGGTCGTCTCTATAAGGGTGGGCTTCCCTACCGGCGGTGGCGATCAATTTTTGACTCACTTCTCGGTAATCAAAAATAGAACCACCCTTTATCGTCCCACAGGTCAATCCAGCTAACCATCCTTTCTAAAACAACATTCGGACACGATCTTCAGTACCAATACGTTGTCTGTTTTGCCAGCTCGGGAACCTCTGTCTACCGATGTTAAATAGCGTCTTTTCGGGACAGATCCGCGCTACCGACCTAGGTAAACTCTAAATTTCCCGTAAATCTAACTTGAGGTAATTTCCGAATTTCGAACGAAACAAAATTTACCTATAT
>JBDGPI010000171.1:0-5563 GCA_042219765.1 Salsurabacterium abyssinicum (SeqCode) | reverse complement strand
GTGGCCCACGGGCCGAAGCGGGCCGATGCCATCGCGGCAGGCTACACCTTCACCACGGATGCCGATAACGGAGCCTATTCAATCCTGTCCGACGACCTGGCTCCCTCCGGTTATGCCTACCTGTTAATCGCCAGCGGGCGGGGCACCATCGCCACATGCATGTTCGATGACTTTCACAACGAGCAGGAATATTTAAATCGAACCGTGGAAGCGTTCAAAAAAAAGGTGGACTTCGAGATGGAAAATAAGGAGTCCTTCGGGGGGACGGGCAATATATTTATGGACCCGAAAATCCGCAAGGGGAAGTTGTTATACGCCGGAGAGGCGGCCGGGTTCCAGGATGCCCTGTTCGGGTTTGGTATGCGCTACGCGATGCGCTCCGGATATCACGCGGCGAAAACCCTGGTCGAGGGGTCACCGGAGGAATACGAAAAAATCTGTAAACAGCATCTTTTCCCCATGCAGAAACGCTCGGTGGTGAACCGTTACCTGTATGACAAATTTCGCTCGACGGCATATCGATATTTGCTGAAATCCCTGGAGCGGGCCGACGATCCCCGGCGGTGGATGAAAAACTATTACCAGCCCCACTGGCTGAAAAATCTACTCTACCCACTGGCCCGCCGGGCTTTTGTGAAAACCCGGGAACTCATTCCCTCCCACAAGGAGGGCTGTGATTGCACTTATTGTGATTGCACTTATTGTCGTTGTGAACGGGAACGTGATGCCCAAACAACGGACCCTCACTCGTAACTTCGAAGTGTTTGATCCACTGGATTTCCTTGCTCAAGTTACGCAGCACATACCGGACAAGGGACAACACTTAACTCGTTATTATGGCTGGTATTCCAATGTTTCACGGGGTAAGCGAGCCCGCGCCGAAGGGGAGCAGGGGAGTGAGACCACCTACGTGCGGCCCGCGCCGTTAGCCCACAAACGCTGGGCCATGTTAATCAAACAGGTCTATGAGGTTGATCCATTAGAGTGTCCTGAGTGCGGAAGTGAGATGAAGGTCATTTCCTTTATCAAAGACCCGGCCGTGATATACAGAATCCTGGACTATCTCGATCTGTTGGAATCTTCCGGCAATGATCCACCGCGTAGTCCACCCGAGAGTGAGCTCACCTACGAGCCGATTTATGACGATTTACCCTATGGTGACGAGATCACCTTTCCGGGCTAATTTCTTCAGGAACTGTAAAATCGGGGAGGGGAGTGTGGGAAATGGGTGCCGATAAGGGGGGTTATGTAAGGATAGGGGTAAGAAGAGACACTTTTTGTAAGGGGAAGGGGGAAAGAAGAAAATCAGGCCACAAACTCACCTTGTATTCCCGCTCAAAACGACTTATATTGGAAAATACTGCGAAAGCTAAGAAAGGAATTTACTATTTTGTTACCGTCGCTCGCGGACGACTCGGGGCTCGAGGTCGATGCCCTGGACGGTAAGCTTGGGGTACGATCCGCCCGGTTCGGTGGAGCCGAAACAAGCGCCGACGAAAAGAATCAACGGCTTCTCTATTTTGTTGAGGTTCGTCTGGTCCCAATCGTTCCCACTCTATTCCTCCCTCAGCAGGTGATCATCCGTGGTTTTGAACCGTCTCACGAAGAAATTGATGCTCCTCTTGCTTGTTCCCCTGGTGTCGCTCATTCTGGTTGGTTGTGGTTCCGGTCAGGGGAGCCGTGCGGAACGATCGTTCGTGGTTGGTGCCATCCCGGACCAGAACATTTCGAAACTGAACCGACGATTCCAATTATTTTCGGATTACCTGGAAAAACAAACCGATCTTAACGTGGAATATTCTCGATCGAATGATTACGCGGCACTTGTCACCGCGTTCAACCGCGGGGAAGTTCACCTGGGTTGGTTTGGAGGATTAACCGGAGTCCAGGCTCGTCGTGCCGTACCCGGATCCAAAGCCATTGCTCAGCGGCCCCGTGACAAGAAATTCAATTCGAAATTCATCGTTCAAGCCGACCTGGACGTCCAGTCCCTCAAGGACTTGAAGGGGCTTACCTTCACCTTCGGGGACCAGAACTCCACGTCCGGGCATCTGATGCCCCGATACTACTTGCTGAGGGCGGGTATTGAACCGAGCAAAGATTTTGCGGCGCCTCCTAATTATTCCGGATCTCACGACAAAACCTGGAAGCTTGTCGAGTCGGGGGCTTACCAGGCGGGAGCACTCAACGAGGCGGTCTGGGCCAGGGCAGTTCGTGAAAACCAGGTGGACACGGATAAGGTCCGAGTGTTTTACACAACCCCTCCCTACAACGACTACAACTGGACCATCCACGCCAGGGTCAACGAACTCTTCGGGACGGGAACGGTCAGCTCCATCAAACAGGCTCTACTGAACCTCGACCCCGAGAACCCCCGGGAAAAGAAAATCCTCGACCTGTTCTCGGCGAAGGGATTCGTTAAAACCAGTAACGAGAATTATCAAGCGATCGAAGACGTGGCGAAACGTGTCGGTATCATCCAATAACAACCGTATTGTCTGCAACGAACTCAACAAACGGTACGGTGAGGACCACGCGGTTAACGACGTCAACTTAACGATTGAGCCCGGGGAACAGCTTGCGGTTATCGGACCAAGCGGGGCCGGAAAAACAACCTTCCTCCACCTGCTGGGGGGGATCGAACAACCGGACACCGGCACGATAACGGTAAACGGTCGGCCGCTGGCGTCCTATGCCCCGGGGGATGAACTGTCCAGTCTCGTGGGCGTTATGCATCAACAGTTCGACCTGGTCGACGAACTATCGGTTATCAACAACGTACTGGCCGGTCAACTCGGTCGGTGGGGATTCTGGCAATCGTTGATTTCATTGTTCTCGCCCCGTGAACCGGAAACTGCCCTGCGGGCACTCTCCCGGGTGGGAATCGCGGACAACGCGCGTGAAAAAACGTCCCACCTCTCCGGAGGTCAACAACAGCGGGTAGCCCTGGCCCGACTGCTCGTACAGCACCCCCAGATCATCCTGGCCGACGAACCGATTGCCTCCGTGGACCCGGCGCGGGCTCGGGATCTACTGGACACGCTCAAGAGCATAGCTCGCGAAGAGCACCTGACGTTGATCGTCAGTCTCCATTCCGTGGACCTGGCCCTGGAACACTTCCCTCGAATTGTAGCAATGAAGAAAGGGTCGATTCTCTACGACCGTCCCTCCGACAAAATTCAAACCGAGGAACTCAATAGACTTTATCAACTGGACGAGTCCCCGAACCGTGAAACGGCGTTTTCTGAGGAACCGTAACCTGGTCATCATCCTGGTACTGGCCCTGGGTTTTGCCTGGAGCTTTACCGGAATTCAATGGAATCGACCCCTCACCCATCCCCAGGGACTTTCAACGATGGGAGAATTTCTTCTTGCCATGGTTACCCCCGAGCTCTCACCGTCGATTCTCATACTGGGACTCAAGGCTTCGTGGCGAACCCTCGTTTTTGCCACCTGCGGTATGACCCTGGCCGTAGTAATTGGCTTCCCCCTCGGTGTTCTTGCCTCCGGGACCCTCGCCCGAGAGACTCGCAACCAGTGGTTTCTTACGGGGATGATCCGGCCGGTACTTGGCTTCATGCGGTCCATTCACGAACTGGTGTGGGCCTGGTTATTCGTAGCGGCACTCGGGCTGGCTCCGCTGGCGGCAATTTTTGCCATCCTGATACCATACGCGGGCATACTCGGTAGAATACTCGCCGACTTACTGAACGACGTCCCCGAGGAACCGCTCCGGTCACTTCGATCGGCGGGGGCCAGTGAACTCCAGGTTCTCCTTTACGGTCGAATCCCCTATGCAGTTGCCGACATCGTCAGTTACACGCTCTACCGGTTCGAATGCGCAATACGGTCGGCCGCTATTATGAGTTTTATTGGGTTGGGCGGACTGGGGTACCAAATTGAAATTTCTCTTGCCGACCTCAAGTTTTCGGAGGCCTGGACCTTCGTTTATTGTCTGATCGCACTGGTTTTGTTCGTTAATATCTGGAGCAGTGAGACCCGAAGGGCACTCACGACCCAATAACCATGAATAACCGGCAATCGTTCTTTCTGGACGAGTTCTTCGAACTGAGTCCGTCTCTTACCCTGAAACTATCGTCGGCGTTAACGATCGTTTTAATCGTTTCGTCCTGGTTCTACCTGTTCGTCGGAACCGGGATCGACCTTACGGCGGTCGTGTCGGAACGAAACCTCCGGCTTCTCACCGATTTCGTCAACAAACTCCTCGGAGCGGACACGACGAATCCGGCTTACGGTAATCCGGAATTCATTCTCCGGGCCCTGGAATTGACCCTTAAAACTTTAAAAATGAGTTTAATGGCCATCGGATTGGCGGTTCTTGGTATGCTCGTGACGGTGCTGGTCGGTGCGAGGACGACCGCCGACGGTTCCCTGACGCTGTCGGATTCACCGGCCGGAAAAATAGCATTCTTCCTCGTTCGATGGAGTTACGTACTGGCCCGCGGAATCCCGGAGTTATTCTGGGCTATGTTCCTGTTGTTCCTGTTCACGCCCGGAATATTACCCGGGGCAATTGCGCTCGCCATACACAACTACGGTATTCTCGGCAAACTCTGTGCTGAACTTATTGAGGACCTTGACCCGCGTCCGATACGGTCGCTTCGCAGTAGCGGGGCCGGTCTCGGACAAATTCTAATCTACGGTGTGCTCCCGGCCGTCACCCCTCAGTTTCTCACGTACGGACTCTATCGCTGGGAAGAAATCATTCGTACGACCATTGTGGTCGGGTTTGTCAGTGCCGGCGGCCTGGGGCGTCAATTCGACCTGAGCATGGGGTGGTTCCATTACACGGAGGTCACCGTCTACCTGGTTTGTTACTTTGTCCTGGTGATGGTGGTCGATCTGGTTGCGGGAGGATTGCGGGCCCTGGCAAAATTAAACTAGTGGACGGTCAACCTTGAATATGTCAGTCAATAAGCATCCCCAAACCTCCGTAAACTCCATTCCCGTCCACACCGTGTTGACTCCGAGGGCCACAGCATTCAGAATCAGGACGATCCGGTATTGAATATGATTGTGACCAAACAATTGTGTCAGTTCGTCTCTCACTCATTCTCAGGCTTCCTCCGGAATCCTTGCGAGGTGGATAATATCCTGAACGAATCCTCCTGATTCAGAATATTATCCAAACCCACTCCGAGACGAACTGACACAATCGTCCGAACGCAATCATGAATACTTCGGTCCCCGGATCCGAAACGATCTCGGATAGAATGAGTTCGCGAAACATCAGGAATTCCCGGTCCGGGACGTCTTTGGCCTCCGGGGACGAACGTTCCTTCTCGATCCTTCGGTTTCTTGGGACAATCCCCGGCGATCCGAAGGACACGGGTGTGTCGATTACTCGTTCCGTTCTCCGGTCTTATCACGGTGACCGGGTTACCTCGAATCACACGCCCATACCCCGGTCCAACGAATTCACACTTCGGACATCGTGCGGCTTGCTATTGTGGATCGTACTTTACCGGTCACCAACCGTACATCGATTGTGTGCGAATACCGATGAAACGAAGGGGATTTTTAAAGATGTCGCATCAAGCCG
>JBDGPI010000170.1:40182-45101 GCA_042219765.1 Salsurabacterium abyssinicum (SeqCode) | reverse complement strand
ATCCACGGCCGATCTGCCTCAATCCGTCGGGGACCTTCACGCCTCCCTCCGTAACAGGGTCGACTTCGTGGAGCGCGACCGACCACTAAAGGACGACATAGAGACCGTTGTGAGTGGTATCAGGAACCGTGAGCTACCGGTTGTTGAATCGGTCCAGTTTATACAGGATGACTCTCGGTGACTTTATCCTGCTTGCGTTGCTACCCCGGAAAGCGTGGTTGGCATGTCGGATCCTGATCGGGACTCTCGCCTGGAATCAATTGAAGACACACTGAGATCATTGATTGTGAATGAACTCGGTAGTACGGATGTATCCATTGAGGAGATCGAACCGGAGACTACCCTTGTTGGTCGGGGCGCTGGTCTGGATTCGGTGGACGTGCTGGACCTGACGCTTCTGATTCAGGATGAGTTCGGCGTCAAGTTTCAGGGTACCGGGGAACAGAACCGGGAACATTTTGAGACGCTCAGAAGCCTTGCCCGGTACGTGCAAAATGAACTCGGGGATGCTTAATAGTTCTTTTTTTGGAGGCTGATCCACCGCATGGCCGCTGACTATTGCCCCTTTTCGGAGCGTCTGGCCGGGGACGCAACGTCCGGGCGGACCGTTTCCGTGGACCGAGGTCATAGAATTTCCCTGGAGGACTTCGGGACGCTCGCCGCCGGGTTGACCCGGGAACTATCGGACCGGTCGTATAATGAGTGGATACTTCAGTGTGAGTCAGGGCTGGCTTTTGCCGTCGCTCTTATGGCAGTCTGGCAATCCGGGGGACGCGTGATCTTACCGCCCGGTGATCGTGTGAAGGCCATTCTGAACAAAGATGATAGCAGTCGAGGGTTGATTACCGATCAACCTGAGCAATTCGAGACAATTTCGTCGCTCGATCCCACCAACCACGAGGCTTCCCCATCGGGTTTGGATCAACTGGATCCGACGGCGTGCGAGCTTCTGTTGTTTACCTCGGGTTCCTCCGGTAAACCGAAACCCATTCCGAAGACTCTCCGGCATCTAGAGTCCGAAATAGAGGTTCTGGAAGACAAGTGGGGCTCGGGGGTTGGATCGTCCGTGCGAGTGGCAACTGCATCCCACGAGCATATTTATGGTTTACTTCACAAAGTTCTCTGGCCACTGTCGGCGGGACATCCGTTTGAGGTCGAGAGTCATTTTTTTCCCGAAAAATTGGTCGAATTGATCCGCTCACACGACTCCGTCTTACTGGTAACAACCCCCGCCCACCTAAAAAGCTTCGTCCAGTACGAATCGTTTCCTCGCCTCCGGGAGTCCCTGAGTGGAATCGTTTCCTCGGGTGGACTGCTTTCCCGTGAAACAGCGGAACGGGTCAACGATACGGTCGGATTGTATCCGCTCGAGGTTTTCGGATCGACCGAAACGGGTGGTGTTGCCTGGAGGCGCCAGAACCAGACCGGAACCAACGCCTGGACTCCCCTGGATGGCGTCCGAACCGAGCGAAGCGAGGACGGTACGTTGCTCGTAAGGTCTCCCTGGGTCAGTCAGCCCCAGTCCGGGCCCTGTGATATGCGGGATCGAGTCGAATTCGTTGCGGGCGGTAAATTTGTTTTACGTGGTAGGGCCGATCGTGTCGAAAACATCGCCGACAAACGGGTTGATCTGGAGGAGTACGAAAAACGGGTTGAAGAGCTTGAGTTTGTTGAGGAGGCCGCGGCCCTCGTCACCGATCGAGAAAGGGTGTCGTCGGATCGAAAGGAGCTTACGCTGGCGGTGGTGATTTCGTCGGAAAGCGATACCAATCAGTCCTCACCGAAGGAAGTGAGTGGCGTTGTCCGTGACCACCTGCGTCAGTTTTACGATTCAGTACTCTTACCGAAGACGGTTAAGTTCCCGGGGGAGTTACCAAGAAATGCGGAAGGAAAAGTAACGGTCAGTCAGCTCAGGAAGACCTTCGATTGAGCCGTTTATTTTGTAGTATTGAACTGATCCGCAAACTCTCCGTACCCTTCCTCCTCAAGTTGATCGGCAGGGATAAATTCCAGGGCGGCCGAGTTGATACAGTACCGCAAGCCCGTGGGCTCAGGTCCGTCCTCGAAAACGTGACCGAGGTGGGAGTCGGCGTGTTTGGATCGAACTTCCGTTCGTGTACTCAACAGTGAGTGGTCCTTTTTAGTAACAATATTTTCCTCTACAAGTGGTTTGTAGAACGACGGCCAGCCGGTTCCTGACTCGAATTTATGTTTTGAACTGAAGAGGGGTTCCCCACTGACAACATCCACGTAAATACCGGATTTTTTGTTGTCGTAATACTTGTTGTCGAAAGCCGGTTCGGTGCCATCCTTCTGAGTAACTTTATACTGCATCTGAGTGAGGGTCTCACGTAATTTCTCCTGACTTGGGATCGTGTATTCCTTGGATGTGGTCATGGTGGAATTGTCCTTCTCCTTTCCGAAGATTTTGAAATTCTCGTGGCCGGACCAGGTTGTTTCCAGGTAGTCGTCCCGTCCGGAGTTGCTGCGGTAGTACTGGTACCGCCAGGACGATTTCTTGTAGTAGTCCTGGTGGTAATCCTCCGCTCGATAAAATGTCTCGGCGGGGACGATGTCGGTAACAATAGGTTTGCTAAAGATCCCGGATTCGTTGAGTATTCGTCTGGATTCTTCGGCCAATTTCTTTTGTTTTGAGTTGTGGTAGAAAATCCGTGAGAGGTACTGGGTACCACGATCGACGAACTGTCCGCCGTCATCGGTCGGGTTAATCTGTCGCCAGTAGGTTTCCAGCAGTTCCCTGTAAGTAACTTTGTCCGGATTGTAATAGACCTGAACGACTTCAAGATGACCGGTTCCGCCCCCGGAGACTTCCTCGTAGGTAGGATCTTTTACGGTCCCTCCCATGTAGCCCGAGATGGCCTCTTTGACGCCGTCGAGTTTTTCAAAGGGAGGTTCCATGCACCAGAAACAACCGCCGGCGAAAGTGGCTTTCTTCAGGTTGGATTTACTGGAGACGGTGGTTGACCTGGATTCGGCGTTACTCCGGAGCAGGTAACCACTCATGCCGACTGCCAGGAGTGTAATAACAAGGCCAACACAAAGTCGCCGAACCGTCACTGGATTAAACCTCCTATAAGAAAATACCAATACGAGAAACTAGTTTACCAAAGAGTGTTCCGGAATCGGGGAGTCAGCCGGGATTGGTTTGTAAGTAAGGAACGAGGGGGAGGGAAATAAAAAAATGCCCCGAGTCCGGCGGGCATGAATTCTGCCGGGACTCGGAGCGGGTGGGGGAAGGTGGTTCGTTTCAGCGAGCGGAAACGGGAGTTACATCATGCCTCCCATGCCGCCGCCTCCACCGGGCATTCCGCCGCCGCCGGGTCCGCCAGCGGGAGGTCCGCCGCCTTCGCCGCCGCCGTCGTCGCCTTCGGTTTCCTTGTCGACGATCGACGCCTCGGTGGTAAGCAGCAGTGCGGCAATGCTGGAGGCATTCTCAAGTGCGATGCGTGCAACCTTGGTCGGATCGATGACGCCTGATTCGAGCAGGTTTTCGATCTCTTGGTTGCGAGCGTTGAAGCCGATTTCGTCGTCGTCACGCTCTTTTACGCGTTCGACAATTACGGATCCTTCTTGACCGGCGTTGTCGGCAATCTGCTTGGCCGGTTTGGAGAGGGCGTTCTGAAGAATGCGGAGACCCTCTTCTTCCTCGGAATCCTCAAGACCTTCGTCCTGGAGGTCCTTCTGGACGTGAAGCAGGGCAAGTCCACCGCCGGGAATGATACCTTCGTCAACGGCGGCTCGTGTGGATTGGAGTGCGTCCTCGACACGGGCTTTCTTCTCTTCCATGTCGGGTTCGGTTGCGGCTCCAACCTTCACAACGGCGACTCCACCGGAGAGCTTGGCGAGACGTTCCTCGAGCTTCTCACGGTCGTAGTCGCTGTCGGTGTTTTCCATCTGTCGCCGGATCTGGCCGACGCGATCCTGAATGTCGGCAGGGTTGCCGGCACCTTCGACGATTGTCGTGTCGTCCTCGGTGATGGTTACGCGTTCGGCTTCACCGAGTTGCTGTGGTCCAGCGTTGTCGAGCTTCATGCCCTTCTCGGTGGAGATGACTTCTCCGCCGGTGAGAACGGCAATGTCCTCGAGCATCTGGTCACGGCGGTCACCGAATCCAGGCGCCTTCACGGCACAGGCTTCGAGCTGACCGCGAAGCTTGTTAACGACAAGCGTACTGAGAGCTTCGCCTTCGATGTCTTCGGCGATGATCAGCAGATCTCGGCCGTCGCGTGCGACGGATTCGAGAATGTCCACTATTTCGTCAACGGCGGAAATCTCGTCGTCGTAAATGAGGATGTAGGGATCCTCGAGGTCCGAGACCATGTTTTCCTGGTCCGTGACGAAGTACGGGGACTTGTAGCCGCGGTCGAACTGCATGCCTTCCACGACTTCGAGTTCAGTTTCGATGCCCGTACCGTCTTCGACGGTGATGACGCCGTCTTCGCCAACTTTGTCCATGGCTTCGGCGATGATTTCGCCGATTTCCGGATCGTTGTTGGCGGAGATGGACGCAATCTGAGCAATTTCTTCCTGACCCTCGACATCCCGGGCGTACTGCTGCAGCTTCTCGGAAGCAATCTGAGCCGCTGCTTCAATGCCACGCCGCAGGGACTGAGGGTTCTGGCCGGACGCCACACGCCGGAGTCCTTCGTGAATGATGGCGTGAGCGAGAACGGTTGCCGTCGTGGTACCGTCACCGGTTTCGTCCTGCGTCTCCTCGGCAACCTCCTTGACCAGTTGCGCCCCCATGTTTTCAATTTTGTCCTCGAGCTCAATGTCCTTGGCGATGGTCACGCCGTCTTTGGTGATTTCAGGGGCACCAAAGCTCTGATCGAGTACAACGTTACGACCACGGGGTCCCAGCGTCACTTTGACGGCGTCGGTCAATTGATCGACACCCT
>JBDGPI010000170.1:21093-40172 GCA_042219765.1 Salsurabacterium abyssinicum (SeqCode) | reverse complement strand
GTGCTTGCCGGGAATCGTCTCCAAATTTTACATCTTTAGCCATGATTGTTCCTCCTTATGGTAGGGTTCTACGAGTTAAATCTCACTTTAAGGTGTCGCGGGGATTAAGCGATTTTTGCGAGGATTTGATCTCCGTCGAGAAAGACGAATTCTTCACCGTCAACTTCAATTTCGGAACCGGAGAACTCACCGATTAATACAGTGTCACCTTCGTCGACATCCGGTTTGACAACGTCACCGTTCTTTTTTTCTCCGGACCCAACGGCTACGACTTCCGCCTGGTTGGGGGTTCCCTGAGCGGACTCAGGAATTATGATGCCGCTTTCGGTTTCCTGTTCTTCTTTAATCCGTTTTACAACTACACGGTCTCCCAATGGTTGTAGATTCATCCAAGACAACCTCCTTTCTGTTTTCAGTGAAAATCACAGAGAAATAAGAAGTCCATAAGTTGTAGGCAAGAATTCAGCTCTATAATATATATCTAACTTACGGGTCTATGTCAAGGTTAGAGCCCAATATTAAGAGCAATTGCTACTCCGGGAGCGAAGCAATTAAGTCTTTCAGAATCATGACGGCTGCCTCGGTGTGGAGCGGTGAATTATCGTTGCCGCAGCGATAGTCCATGACGCAGGAGGGACATCCCCTAACACCGTCGCAGCGACACGTTTCGATAAGTGTTCTGGTCCGTTTACTCAGGGGTCGAAACCGCTCGAACATGGATCGGGTAAATCCCAGCCCACCATCGACGGCATCGTACAGAAAGATCGTAGGTTGCCCGGTATCCGGATGATCGTTGATACTCAGTCCACCAAGGTCCCCCTTGTCAATGAGAAGTTCGGTTGGAGCCATGTGGACCAGTCCGTGTTCGATGGCGTGGATTCCGCCGAGGAAAGCGTCCAGTGACTCGCCGTCGGGGGTTGATCGCCCGTACTGCTGCCGGACGGTCCGGGTGAGTTCGTCCGGTAGCGTGATCCAGAGAAGATCCGTCTTGAGAGTAACGGGCTCGTCAAGTCCGGTTGAACGGGTGTCCTTGACGCTCTGGGAATCAATTTCCTTTCGCCTGTAGAACGGAAAGAATTCGTCCACCCGCCCGTGTCCCCAGTGTAACTCGTAGTCTCCAAGTGAACGAATATGTTTGGATTCGACGTCGGAAATTTCGGGCTTTCGGGAACTTGTCGTGTAGTAGTCGACGTTGACGGCCTCAAGTTCAATTTGAGGTTCCCTTGGATCGTTCTCAAACTGAGTTACCCGGTACTGTTGACCCTTGTGAAGATAAATCGCACCGGGGTGGAAATCGCGGTAGGCACGGTGGGCCGTAATCGAATTATCCAGGGTTCGCCGATCCTCATTCTCCTCAATCAGCGTGACCTGGAAGGAACCGCTTCCGGCTCCGTAGAGGTCAACACCGGTTTCCGGTCGGTCCGCTCCAGTGTAATGCACCCTGGAGTCCAGGGAACCGGATACGTCACCGGTTTTATTAAGGAATGCAACCCCCTTCTCGAGTCGATCACCAAAGTAGATACTGTCGTAGCGGGTCAGGGGGAGTTCGTGGGCCGCAATTCTGAGGTGGGTGAGGAAGACGGTGTTGTTGTCGAGGTCGAGCACGGCGTCCTCGATGGTCCCCTCGAGAAGATAATCCGGGTTTCGCATAATGAACTGGTCGAGGGCACTTTGTTGACCCACGAGAATGTTCAAGGCCCGTCTTCCATTTCGTCCGGACCGGCCAAGGCGCTGCCAGAACTGCTGACGGCTGCCAGGGTATCCACTGAGAATCGTACCGTCGACGTCTCCGATGTTAACGCCAAGTTCCAGTGCGGAGGTTGATACAACCCCGTCCAGTTTTGACTCTTTGAGGCCCTGCTCAACCGTCCGACGTTCGTCTTTCGTGTGGCCCGCGTGGTAGGATTCGACTCGAGCGTCCCCATCGGTAACTCGGCTCGACAGCATTTCTCTGACCCATCGGGTGTCCAACTCCGTCATTTTCCGGCTTGGTGCAAACATGAGCATCCGGTGACCGGATTCAACAAGGTGAGCCAGGAGTTTGCTGGATTCCCGGTGGGAGGACTTGCGCTGCTCGGAGGATTCGTGAAATTTTGGAGGATTCCAGAAAACAATGTCGCGGCGGCTGCGTGGACTGCCGTCCTGGTCGACGACCGACACGGATTTTCCGGTCAGCCGTTCCGCGTGGCTTCTGGGATTGCCGATGGTGGCCGATGTGAGCACGACGTTTGGCTCCGACCGGTAGCGGTCCGATTCAATGATCCGGAACAATCGTCTCAGGATCCAGGCCGCGTGCATTCCGAGGATGCCGCTGTAACAGTGAGCTTCCTCAACGACGACGGTTCTGAGGTTACTCAGGATTCGATCCCACTTGCGGTGGTGAGGCAGATAGTAATTTAACCCCGCGAAGTTCGTGATGATGACGTCGGCATTCTCACGGATCTCCCGCTTTCGGGCGCTGGTGGTATCGCCGTCGTAAACCCCGATGCTTATGTCGAGACCAAGTTGATCGTAAAGTGCTTCCAGCTCGGACTGCTGATCGGAGGACAGGGCTTTCGTCGGATAAACAAGCAGAGCGGTCGAGGAAGAATTTTCGCGGTAGCGCCGGGCAATTTCGAGCGCGTAAATGGAGGTTTTGCCACTGGACGTTGATGTACTGACGCAGACGTTCGATCCCTCAATCAGAATCTGGAGGGCCTCGGCCTGGTGGGTGTACAGGTCGTAAGGAAAGTGCTCGACAAGGTCCGACGGAAAGGAATCGGGCGGTGGGGCGGTTTCGGGTGGTTTTGCCTCAAGAACCCGGCGGGCTTCAATTTGATCCTCGTAATCGGGAACGCTGAGTAATTGCTGTGGTAGCTCATTCACGGGTGGTTTCGCCCGCCGGTGACGCCTGATAGTGGTCGCGCACTTCCCGTATGTCGAATTCCTGATGGGACGACTTGATACGATCGTAGATGTATTTCATTCCCATTACGTCGTCTTTGCAGTAGGCGATCCAGCGACCCCAGTCGGGTTCCTTGCCGCTGCACCAGCGGCTGTAGGCCCGTGCGGCATCGCCCCCGTCGATTCCCTCGTGGGCCCGCTCGTACCCCAACCGGCGAGCCACGACATCCAGTTTGTGCGATCGTACCGGTAGTGCCAGTCGGGGTTTCACCAGGTCCAGTAGTAAATCAATCCGGTCCGTCTGTTGCCACGCTCGAGCGTGGGCATCCTCGGCGTACCGGTCGACGAAGCGGTCCAGCCAGCGGAAGTCGAACCGTTTGCCGAACCAGGCGACGAACGTTTTGTCGGCGGCGTTCCCGTAAACCCACCGGGCAAACCGGGACGGCACAGTTTCGGCGTCCCCGGGATCTTCGGTCTGCAGGAAGCTTCTGTAGGTTTCAGTGCTTTCATCGTAGACGCCGATAAGCCAGATGTTCGTCACACCCGTGGAATCGGTTTCAATGTCGACGTAAACGCGCCGCCGATCCTCCAGGGGGTCGTCGTCGAACCACAGGGGAGTCTCAGTCTCGTGCGCCCGGGCACCGGCTACGGCTGTACTGGCGTAGTAAGGGCCAAATCCGTCCAGTTCGAGAAGGTCGAAGGGAGTCTGGGTTTCAAGCGCCCGCCGTGTTTCGAACCCGTTCTTTCGAAGCGTCCGAGCTTTGGACCGACCGATGCCCTTGATTGCCCGCAGGCCAAGCTTGGAGTGAGAGAGGGATTCCTCCAGGTAGACCGATGGTTGAACAGTAAGGTGGGGGAACTGAATTCTCTCCGGATCAGTTCCGGATCCGTGAATGTCTTCGTCCTCGTGCAGCGGTATCGTTTTACCGGGAGGTTGATTTACGGCAAGGTGCCTGGCATCGGCGGGCAGATCCCTGGCAAATTGTCGATAGGCCTCAATGCCCTGCCACGTTACGGAGAAGGAATGAGGATCGACGTCCGATTCAATGAACGATGAAATCACCCGGAGGTTCTCCGGGTTTTCGACGGTGTCCGGTAGGTCCCCCGGCGAGTTGGCGATAAGATACGTCCGGTTATTTATAAATTCCCATCCGGGGTCCGTTGTGAAAAGCAGCGGTGCGTCTGCCCTGAGTTCAAGCCACCGACGGCGGCGCGGGCTCAGGTCATCGTGAACAATGACACAGCCGGGTTCAGTGTAGTCCAGTAAATCCCTCAACTGCCGTTCGCTGAGTGTGCTGGACGTCCCCTCGGGTAGGGTCAGAACAGTTTCCGTCACCGTTTCCCTGCCTCCGAACCGGTGGAAATGAGATTACCAATCGAATTTTATCATGGTCCTGTCGTTTCGGCGGCCCGATGCCACTGAAAGAAAAAAACGCTGGAAGAAGCTGAAATATCTCCGAGCTGGAGACCCTCTACGGAGGGGTCTTGTTTGTGACGTCAATGCTCCCTAATCTGCTTAAACGCTGATAGGGGCAAAATCTCGATTTTGCTGTCTTGAAGCTCCAATCGAAGCTGCAGTGTAATTGGTCGCGGGCGTATAGTCATCGAAACGATCCTCAGTTTCTGCAGGGGGAGTAAAATGGACGTTCATCACCTTAACTGTTGCCCGATGCATCCCTTCGGTAAACGCTTCATAAACGGGGAAGGAAGTTACCTGGAACCGGCTGAACTGGTTACACATTGCCTGCTTCTGGACGTCAGTGGCGGGCTTATCCTGGTGGATACTGGACTGGGGCGACTGGATCTTCACGATCCGTCCCGGCTCGGCACACTGGTGAATCTTACGATGAATCCGAGTCGTTCCCCCGATCCCACGGCCTACACACGGATTTCTAACCTCGGGTACGATCCCGCTGAGGTCAAACATATCTTTGTTACACACCTGGACATGGATCACGTCGGTGGACTGGCGGACTTCCCCGAGGCGTCAATCCACCTTCTTGAAGAGGAGTACCAGGCGGCTCAGGATCCTCCCCTGATGGAACGGCTCCGCTACCGCCAGCAGCTGTGGGAGCACAACCCGAATTGGACGCCGTACTCCTCGAGGGGTGAGGACTGGTTCGGGTTTCCCTCCCTGCAACCTCTACCGGATGAGGTTCCCGAGCTGAGGATGGTTCCCCTGCCCGGACACAGCGCCGGTCATTGTGGTATTGCCGTGAAGCAGAATGACGGCTGGCTCCTGCACTGTGGTGACGCCTATTTTGACGCCAATGAGATGTCTCCCGACGATCCCTCGTGCACACCGGGTTTGCGGCTTCAACAAAAGATGATTTCCCACGACAACAGGGTCCGGATTGAAACGCAGAACAAGCTCAGGGACTTGATTAAACATTCGGAGGTTGACACCGTCTGTTCCCATAGCCCCGAGGAGTACCGGGAATTTTCCTCCCGGTGACTTACGGTTCAGGTATCGGATTGCAGTCGTACTCCTGAAACGCAGCCCACAAGAGCTACATTAACGGTTGCATCCGACTGTCCGGCACGCAGCAAACTCCCCAGCAACCAATCCCATTGCTAACATCTTGGGATCGTGGATAACTCAACCTCCTCACTTTGCCTCCGACGACAGCGGGTCAGACCTCCCCGCCTGTACAACACGATTCCACGTGGTTCCGGGATGAGCATTTTCCTGGAGTAACGGTTTTGGGTTCGGGTGATGAGCCGGTAAGGAAGACGATTCCTGTGTCGATATTTTGTGGTAGACAAGGATTGAGCGTTTCTGGTCGATGGGGAGTTACCACGGCGAACGTCTTTATCGTGGGGCGGGCTGGTGAATTGATTTAGACGTCAGAGGGGTTTGAGAAAAGGGACGGGGAGATAAAAAAAAGAGCCCCTACCCGTGTGGGTAGGGGCCAGTCATTGTCGTCGTTAGACGGCAGCGTTGGTCGGTTTTACGTCGACCGCGGCGAGACCTTTTTCGGTTTCTTCCATCTCGAATTCCACTTCGTCACCCTCTTCGAGAGTCTTGTAACCCTCGACCTGGATTTCCGAATAGTGGACGAAAAGGTCCTCACCAAGTTCCTGTTCAATGAAGCCAAAACCTTTGTCATCATTGAACCACTTGACGGTACCGGTTGCCATTGCGGTTACCTCCTTTTTGCTAAGTTTTCCTCGTGATTCAGCAACCGCAATGTGTTTCAATTGGGCGTGCCTACTACAGGGAATTTCTGTTCAGATTAAATAGTATAACGGGTTAATATAATTAGTGCAAGGCAATGCCTTCTTATACTATAAATTACTTGAAAACGACTGTAATTTTTAATGAAGGAAGGTTTGGATGAGATGAATAGGGTCTCGAAGGGTTTTTTTCGCCTGTCCCTTCCGCAATGGGTCCTCTGGCTTGCGGTGGTTGCGGTTGTCTTTCAGCCAGTCCTCGTCGGGGATCTGTACGGGTACCTGGTCTATGGGGATTGGATGCTGGAGAATCAAGCAATCACCACCGTGGACGTCTTTTCGTTTACCGTCGAGGGCACTGCCTGGGTCAACCACGAGTGGTTTTTTCAAGTGGTCCTGACCGGAGTGAAACAATTGTTCGGATGGACCGGGTTACTGGTCCTCCAGCTGGGACTGACCGCGGCAATTGTTCTTTTGATTATGGTATTTTGCCGGTCACCGGACACGAATCTCATCCAGTGGGCTCTAAATGTCTCCCTCCCGGTGCTCGCGGTGGTGCCCGGACTCACCCTTCGGCCCCAGCTTCTGACGTATCTGGCCATTCTGATTCTCGGAGTGGTGTTCTACGATATCCGTCGCTTTCAGGGGTCCGACTATTTGATACTGGCGGGGCTATTCGCCGTATGGAGTAACGTCCACGGTGGGGTGCTGGTGGGGATGGTCTTCCTGTGTTTTTTACTCTTTCGACAGGTGGTTCTTGAACCCGGTCTGATGCGGGGACTGAAGGCAATAACACTGACTATCACCGCAATGGCGTTCACTGTTCTGAATCCGTACGGGCTGGAACTCTGGACTATGGTAAGTGAAACGGCCGGAGATCCGGTTACTTCGGTTTTCATTCAGGAGTGGCGGCCAACCTGGTTGTACCCCTTCCACCTGAGTGTCTGGTGCCTGCTCGGGGGTCAATGGATACTTTCCCTGGTACAGTCACACGGGAAAATGAAACGGAGAGTCTGGCTTGTAATAATTTGCCTGACGGGTGCTGCACTGCTTTCCCTCTGGCCCCGGAGAAATCTAACCTACTACGGTCTGGCAGTTGCTATGTTCGGGGTTCCGGTGCAGGTTAACTGGCTGGAGTCCGTTGAAATACCGGATCTAATCAGGCGGGGTGTTTTAACAGGGGCAGGGATGGGAGCGATCCTGGTCATTGGCATGACTATCTGGAATGGGTTTTACACCACGGAGCGACACTACCCGGAGAGGTTAATCAACCAACTGAACGTTTCCGACAGACGTACGAATTTGTACGTGCATTACCCCTGGGCTCAGTGGGCCATTTACTCCCGGCCAAATCTGAAAGTGTTTCTGGACGGTCGCTGGAAGACTGTCTACAGTGATGACGTAATCAAGGACTACGGTAAAATCTTACTCGGGGACATGAATAGTCTTCGGCGCTACGACCTCGATTGGGTGCTTATTCCCGGGCGATACGGCCTTAACGCTGAATTAAACAGAACACCGGGTTGGACGTTACTGGCAAAACACCGGAAGACCTATTTGTGGAAGCAGACTGGACGTGAAAGCAGCCATGAGTGAACCTCTCTTTGACGAGAAAACCTTTTTCGGAGTGACGGTTAACACCCGGCTTTTCTGGATAATATTCACTCTCATGATGGTATTTTTTACGTCCCCACTGGCACACCTACCCTACTTCCTGGGGTATGGTGAATTACTGTGTATTGCCGTCGGTCTTTTTGCCGTTGTACTTAACGTTCTAATCCCACTCTGGGTAGCCCACCGTTCGTGGGAAAAGAGCGACAAGAGCCGTGAGGACACGGTTTACTAAGAAGGGAACCGGGCTATAAGGGATTTTCAATCCCAATGATACGGAGGGTTACTTTTTCTTCGTTATCCAGACGGAGTAGAGACCGATGTAATTCGAGTCCTTCAGGTACTGAATATTAAGCTCCAGGTTGTCGTAATTCCAGCTTTCCCGAATTCGTTCGGGTTCTCTGTTGGTCAGGATTCGGAGTGATTGAGTGGGGGAGAGTTCTTCGAGGGCCTGGTTTACAAACTCGTCCTTCTTCTGTTCATCGACCGTGAAGAGTTCAATTGTATTAGAGCTAGTTCTCGTCAGATCCGTGGCCAAACAGTATACCTACCCTTCCGGGGCTTGAATAAAAGACCGAGCCACAAATTCACATCCCTTGAAATTGACAGCATAAATTAAAATCAATTATTGCCCCCCTCATTGTAAACAGTGGGTATTCTGCAGTTATACAATTAGTATGATTGATCGGGGTGTTTCCCCCTGAAGGTGATAGTTAAGTCACTTGGAAAAATATACGTGCGATTAGCCCTGCTAAGGGGTAGATAAGAAATTAAGAGACTAATTGGCCTTTTCGGTTCTCCAGGGAGCGAATTTTTTTCTTGTCCTCCGTCCAGTTTTTCAGCACGCTCACGTGCAGGTCCAGGTAGACCTGTGAATCAATCAGCCCCTCAATTTCACCCCGGGCGTCCTTGCCGATCCGTCGGATGCGCCGTCCACCGTCACCAATGATGATTCCTTTCTGGGATTCCCGCTCAACAAAGACGGTGGCCTCGACGACCTGAACATCGGGGTCCTCACCCTCTTCGAAGCGATCCACCGTTACTTCCAGGGAATGCGGGACTTCCTCCCGTGTGATCTGCATGGATTTCTCCCGGATGATTTCAGAAATACGAAAAACGAGATCCCGGTCAACAAGCGTGTGTTCCGGGTAAAGACGGGGCCCACGGGGCAACTGTTCCACAATCGTCGACAGTAACGCGTCGGTATTGGTACCGGCCGTGGCCGAAACGGGAATGACGTCGTTCCAATCGGAGTATTCCTTTATTTTTTGAAGTTCCTCCTGACGTTGATCGTCCGACAGACGATCGATTTTGTTGGCAGCCACGATTACGGGGGCGGATTCGTTCCGGAGCTTGTCCGCAACGAACTGGTCGCCCGTTCCCCAGCCGGAAGCGACGTCAACGACAAAGAGAATGACATCGGTCTTGCCGAGTGTTTCGTACACCCGTGAGTTCAGTTGTTCACCGAGTTCGTCGTGAGGTTTATGAATTCCGGGGCAGTCGGTGAAGATGATCTGGTGATCGGGTTGATTCAAGATACCACGAATTTTGTGCCGGGTCGTCTGGGCTTTCTCGGTAATTATCGATACTTTTTCACCGAGAAGTGTATTCAGCAGGGTTGATTTTCCCACGTTGGCACGACCGGTGATGGTTACGAGACCACATGAAATTTCGTCGTCATCCAAAGAAAAAACCTCTCCTGGATCGGGGTAACGATGAATCTACCGTGAGTGCAACAGGAGTTATACGGACCTGGCACGGGCACATGGATAAGCATCCTGATGGGGCCGTGACCCTGAAAGGACCAGTTAAGAGCGTTGATAGTTGATTGCAAATTATTGTAGCAGCTGTCCGGGATCGACGTAATTCGGAGTCTTTTATGTTGGAGGACCCCTGGGCCGGCAAGGTACGGAGAAACTGGGTTATTTATCGGAAACCGGAAAAGGGGGAGAAATTTGTTTTATTATTTTCTCCAAGGGAGTCGTACTGCTAAAATATCTTTTCCGTATTTGTTCAATGGATCTCGGGGTCCATACAATTTCTTTCACCGATAATGCGACTGATCCCGCGAGAATTTTCGTAAAGGTTTTGGTTACTCTGGTCGAAGTGTAAAACAGATGGCTTTTCAAAGCGCTATTGATCCGGATCACTGAGGCGACAGCTATGAGTCAATACAGCGCTGGAACAACTGACGACCCCTCAACCACCCTTGAATTAATCGGACTACCTCGTCGGGATGGTTTTGGTAACTTAATTGCGGCGTTTGACCGGTTGGAACCGGGTGATGGGTTACTGGTAGTCGATAACCGGGATCTATCGTGGGTTTTGAAATTCATTCGAGATCTCCGGCACGATCAGCTCGACGCGGCGCGATCCCATGCCTTTCAAAAACCCGAGAACTCCTTTCTGTACCTGGTCAAAAATGAAGATTGAATCCGCTGACCCATAAAGTACGACCGTTCCGAATATTTTCCCTGGCGGAATACCTGAGGATTCGACAAGAAATCCTTCCGCTTCGAAGTTCCTGTAAACTTGATTCTTCGCGTTGTACGAAATTTTTAACCGCGCACATTTCCCCCTGATCAATCCATCGTAAAGTGTCGTGACAGTTCTCCCGCTACCCTCTACCCTGATACTTGATGTTCACTGGTATTAGTCCGACAAGAAGCAGGTGAATTGGTCACGGTGTCCGAAACCGATCTGAATACACCAGGCGGCGGCAGCGAGTTCACGGATTACCGGACTATTTATCTGGAATCCGGTTCCACCGTTCCGAACAACCCTGACCTACCCCTTATTCTGTATCGAGACGTAATGCCTGACGATGTATCGGAACCGGCTTCGGCCTTCGAGAAGAGGTACCGGAACAACGATTGGGGTGGGACCTGGCGAAACGGGATCTTTCGTTACCATCATTATCACACGACTGCCCACGAAGTTCTCGGGATTGCTCGGGGCCAGGCAAACGTCATGTTCGGGGGCGAAAACGGAAAAGAAGTGACTGTGCGATCCGGTGATGTCGCCGTTCTCCCGGCCGGTACCGGACACAAGAATCTAAAGTCCAGTTCCGACTTACTGGTGATAGGAGGTTATCCCGAGGGGCAATCGGCGGATCTGAGGCGAGCTGATGGTTCGTACTCCGAGAAAACCCTCGGGACGATTACTTCAGTACCAGTTCCGGACAACGATCCGCTATTTGGTTCCGACGGTCCGCTTCCACGAACGTGGGAGACCTGAACCGCCGTAAGGTCGAAATGCCACAATCCCGCCGCTGGACACGAGGTTAATTTTACCGCAACGGAGGCAACTATGAGCACGGATACCCAAACATTCAACGATCTTCTGGGCAAATCCCCGTTTTCGTCGAATCTCGGTATTACTGTTGAGAGTCTCGGGGAAAACAGTGCGGTCTGTTCTCTACCGGTCACTGAGGAGGTCTTGAACTCCTACGGGACGTTGCACGGCGGTGTGCATTACTCCCTCGCCGATTCCACCGTGGCTGTGGCATTGCTTCATGCCCTTAACTCCGAGGCTCACGTTGCAACCATCGAAGGGAAAATAAATTACGTGGCTTCCATCGAATCCCAGTCCGTGGACAAAATTTTTGCGAAGGCCGATATTGATCACGTAGGGTCGAGCACGGCCGTGGTTTCGGTGGACGTTACTGACGAGATTGATCAGCTTCTCTGTAAGTGCCTTTTTACCTTTACTGTGGGCCGGTGAACTTACCGGTCGGCCGGCCCGGCCTCCCTAGGATTGACCGGCTGCAATCATAATTCCGATTCCGAAAAGTGCCATACCAAGAAACACCAGGGCGATTATAAGCTCCACCGAAAGCACCTCCATGACGGATCGAGGTCGGGTTAAACAAATAATTTTAAGAGTTCATTGAGTCAACACTCTCCGGACGATGATCGCCGGTTATAACCCGACCTCAACGATCATGAAACATTAATTGGTCCTAGCTTCACTTGAACGTTTTTTTAAACTCGGTCAAGCAGTCTCATCTCAAACAATACTTAAGGGCCCTCTGAAATTCCACAAATCGAAGTTTTGAACTAATTCCATCTTTTCCTGAAACAACACAGGCTATTGCTCCTTGAGGCCAAAATTATTTCTAAAGCCATCCTCTTCGTTTGAGGATTGCTCGAAATTTCGAGTTCTCCCTGGAGAGTGGGGGAAGCCAGTTTGAGTCGACGGTCCGTTTCCAGGTATGGCCGCTCCGGGACCCCGGTTTCGTAAATTCGTACCGGTACCGGTCAATTTTTATGTAACGGGGGGGGTTGTCGGGAAAAGGATTTGTCTCGAGTAAACCGAGGGTCTTCCGGTCGTTGTTCAACAGTTTCCAGACGAGATTGAGGACCCACGGATGACGGCGAGGTGAGGACATAGCGGCAAACCAGATTTGCCAGTCCAACCGGTAGTGGTAGGGTGACAGCCAGGGCGGTGTTTCGGAGACCGGTCCGGGTTTTGCCTTAAAATCGTATTCCTTCCAGTCGGTCATGAGGTCCGGATTGCGATCACGGGTTCCTTGAATGACCAACTCCCGTCGAGTTTTGCCGATGGAGCCAAAGGCCCCGTAAGTATTAACGATCCGGAAAGGTTCGAAACCCGCGTTCATGAGTTGCCGGTCCCGGATGAGATTCTTAATCGGGTTGATGCTTAACCACCCGATCAGAGCGACCAGGAGGCCGATTTTGATTTTGTGAGCAAGACTGACGGTGGTACTGGAGGTCTTCAGGGACTCCAGGGGTTGGACTATTTTTTCGGGAAGCACGGTGCGAAAGGCGTTGTCGTCGAAACATGCCAGTACGGCAATCAGGGTAAGCCAGTTGAGGAACGATAAATTCCCACTCGCTATGAGGATAACCTGGAAGAGACCCATGAAACTGCCGGCCAGGTACCGTATTAGCTGCGGACCAAAGACGCCGAAAGGACAAATAACTTCCACGAAGTGGTTAAACAGCACCCCTGCCTGATGAACGACGCCGGGTAGGTGGTGAAAGTACCAGCTGAACGTGTTCGGCAGGGGTTGGGTTTCGTAGTGGTAATACAGACAGGTCAGATCCCACCAGCAGCTATCCCCCCGCAACTTAATCAGCCCGGACCCGAGCATAAGGCGAAAGGTTAGCCAGCGAAATAACCAGATAACGGCCGTCGGAGGATGGCGGGAAAAGGGTCGTGGATCCAAAGGAGCGGCCAGGAAAATGCCGAGAAACCCCGTTTCCAGGAGTTGCATTTCCCAGCCGTAGCCGTACCAGATCTGTCCGATGTGAACAAAGGACAGGTATTGAAGCCAGAGTACTCCCAGCATTAGAGAGTTGGAGAAGCCCGCCAGGACGATATTTGATAGCAATAAGCCGGTGAGTGCCGTTCCCTGAAAGAAGGAATCCGAGTAATACAGTACAAAAACGGAGGGTTTCTGAACGAGTGCCCGCCAGAGGGTATCATGGTTGGACCGGTAAGCCTGAAGGTACTGATCCGCCGGGGTCAGTCCCTCGGAACCGAGTAAGGCTTCACCCTGAAAAACGATAATCAGGAAGGCAATGGTGTAGATTAAACCAAGCATTCTCAGGAGAAAAAAACGGGTGAGCCAGTAGGTCTCCGTATCCCAGAGGTGCCGCCACAATGCCCGCAGGGGTTTGATCACCGTCGTCAGCGTCGATCCCCCTCCTGTTTACGGGGGTTTCTCGATGGTGGTACTGACCTGTTGCGGTTCCAATTACGCCAGGGATGGGACAGTCCTTCTGGACGAAAGTGTATTTTTTATTTTATTGTAGTGAAACCAGCTTGTAATTTGTTATCGGCTCCCGAGGAGGATTCGATGCAGTCCGGTCTTGACGACGAGCAGGCTAATGAAGCCATAGAAAACCTTCTCTCCGTTCTTCCTGTAACCGAGGAAAACAGAACGTTCTACCGTCAGTTACTTGTTACCGTTGGTCGTCTTGCCGAGGATGATGTGGGCGATCTCGGACTCAAGCTCATTACGAATTCCTTCAAGGAAATCCGGTACGCTCTGAACGTTTTCAATGATTACCCGGCGAAAAAAATTTCGGTGTTTGGATCCGCTCGAACTCACCCTGACCATCCCAATTACGAGGCGGCAGAAAAATTTTCCTCACATGCGGCCGAGAGGGGCTACATGCTGATATCCGGTGCGGGTCCGGGCATTATGGAAGCAACCAACAAAGGCGCCGGGCCGGATAACTCCTTTGGCTTACATATTTCCCTCCCTCACGAATACAAGCCAAACCCCTACATTCGTAGTGACAAAAAATGTGTTTCCTTTCGATATTTCTTTTCCCGGAAGCTTATTTTCTCCAAGGAAAGTAGCGCTGCAGTTTACTTTCCCGGGGGATTCGGAACTCACGACGAACTGCTGGAGTTACTCTGCCTGATGCAGACCGGTCGTCATCACCTGGCCCCGATCGTTCTTTGTGATTCCGACGGGTTCTGGGAGGAAGTTCTGTCTTATTTCGAGGAGACCCTGATTGAGTACGGAACCATCAGTGAGTCCGACCGACACCTGTACGATTACGTCAACACTCCCGAGGCAGCTCTTGACGTAATTGATCGTTTTTACAGTAATTATCACAGTAGTCGGTTTGTCGGTGATGAATTTCTGATCCGGTTTCGAACGCTGAACTCCCGGTCTGACCTCCATGAACTCGAGAACGAATTTATCGACCTCTGCCCCGAAAGTGGTTTCAGGGTCGAGGAGGGGCCAATAGACGGTGAAGAAGACAGTGCTCCGGAGGACCTTTACCGTCTTGTGTTTTATTTTACGAATCAGGATTACGGGGAGCTACGTCGCCTGGTCAGCAGGCTTAACGATTGGGATTGAGCCCATCCGTAATAAATTTCACGTTGATTGGGTCTAATAGGTCAATTTATAGTCAGTATGAAATTGAATCACCATGATTGGAGGTGTCCGTTTTGGACTCAGTTATGATGTTGTCCCTTGTAATACTTGCTTTTCTTATCTTTATGATAGTGGTTCTGATGTACATCAACCGTGCCGCGAAACAGGAAATCAACAAAGTTAAACTCCAGATGCTCGTCCGGTTCAGTGTCGAACTCTGCGACGAGATGTACAGTCTGGACGAATTAAATCCGGAGGATCGGGTCGATAAGGCGTTCAAAGTTCTTGAGAACGTCATTGACGATTGGCAAATTGACCTTGATTACAATAAATACAAGATAAAGAGCAAACTCCGTAACTACATTTAGTTGTAGGAGCTTCATCAACGTAAGTTGAATGAGTCGCTCCGTTTTGCTGGTCGTATCTGTTTTTTCGAAAGACGGTCGATAGTTTCAGTATCCCGATTGGTTGACTGACTATTGTCCAGAGTACTCCGGTACCGGCTCTGGTACCCACAAACTATTCCGGATCTAAAGGGACGGGTAAATGACTGGACCCACCGCTGAAGTTATTGAGGAGAACGATCTCTTCGCCGGGATTTCCCTGCCCGTTCTGGCCGATTTTCTTGAGGCCGGCGAGGAGGTGGAGTACCCCGACAACACCACGATTATCCAGGAAGGCTCCCGAACCGAGGGCTTGTATTACATTATTGAAGGGGAGGCCGATGTCATCAAAGGCGGTGAAACCTATCTCGACGTTCTGGGAAAAGGGGAGTGCTTCGGTGAAATGTCAATGTTTACGGCGGAAACTGCCTCGGCTTCCGTCGTCTCGAATGGCCCCTTGACCGTCTATTTTTTCTCCGAATCCCTGGTCAATAAGTTTATTGATGAACACAAGAACTTTGCCGTGGTGTTGTTGAAGAACATCATCAAACGGATGAGTGAAAGACTAAGGAAGTCGACGGACGCGATCCGGACAATCCGGGACAAGACCAAATCGCTTCTGAACAATGACTTTGAGAAAATTTTTAGTACATTGGATATGGATATTGTTTAGGCTGACGCTCTGGCACCGCATGGTTTTCGTTGGTTCATTGTTCTGAGGCCAATTCACCCCACGAGGTTTAGACCATGGAAAAATCAGTACTCAACAGCGAAAAGTTCGACGATCATACCGAAGTCTACCACACCGGTGAAACGATCTTTGAGGAAGGGGCCGAGGGGGATTCTTTCTTTATAATTCGTGAAGGCACCGTGGATATCGTGAAGCAGAATGCGGACCGGGAAATCCCGGTGGCGACACTCGGACCCGAGGATATTTTCGGGGAAATGGCATTGATTGACGATGAGGCAACGCGCTCCGCGGCGGCAAGGGCTCAAACACGAGTGATTGTCATAGAATTTTCAAAGGATGAATTCCTGACCTTCCTCAGTCAAAGTAAATCATTTCGTGAATTCGTTTTAAAATTACTCGTTGAACGGATCCGTAACACCAATCAACGGCTTCAGAAAGTTGATAACTACACTGAATATACTTTTGATTCAACCCACCTTATGATGGCGATGATGGAAAATAAAAACTGGTTTGCCGAACAACGAAAAGAACTGGAGCTGAACCTCTCCGAAAAGTTGATTCGCGAGAAGTTTGACCTGGACCATTCAATCGTCGAGAAATTAATGTCCCTGGATGATTCGACGGAGCTGCGCCGGTTTTCCTCGGATGTCCAGGATGAAATTCTCGGAGCCTGTGAAACGATCCTCAACGAGGGGTTCAGGAAGTTAAATATTACCTTCGCGCAGTCGACGCTGGATACTGTGAAAAGTATCGAAAAGAACGTCGATACTCTCGAGGAGTTGCTAAAGACCACGAAACAGCTCGTTTCTCTCTTGAACAACCACGATCGTCTTACCCAGACTCAGCTTCGTAAAATTTTTAAACAATCCAGAAAACTTGAATCCAAGTACGAGGATTTTAAAGCAAAACGGTCCAGTGACTTTAATACAAGAGTCTCCCGAAAAATTGACGCTCACCTCGAGGGACTTAAACGCAAGATATCAAACATTAACCTTCACGAATTAGAGGATTAATAACGCTCGATTAGCTTCTTTGACGGGCTCTGGACCCATCGGTTCCGGTGCCCTCGGGAAGAAACTCCCGTCGTTGATCGGAAGCCGAAAACGAAAACTGAAGTTCGTTATGAATTTAATAATTGGTTGGTTCTGATCCGTTGAGAATATCCTGCAAAAAAAATTACAGTTCTGACGTTACCCAGTACCTGCACACGACGGTTCAGTCACACTGTTCCCGGTAATGAAACTATTCGGTCGGAAACCTCCGCTAACTGATTCCAGGCGTCGAAGCGTACTGGAACATTCCACCTGTGAACTGTCCCATGGAACGACCCACTACGAAGTGGCCGGTCCACGCAATGGCCCTCCCGTTGTCTTGATTCATGGTCTAACATCGTCGCTTTTTATCTGGGACGAACAATTTTATCGTCTTGCGGAGAACGGTTACCGGGTCCTTCGCTACGATCTCTACGGCCGGGGATTGTCGGATCGGCCGTAGGGCCCGTACGATTCCGACCTTTACGTTGATCAATTAGAGGAATTGCTGGATGAGCTCGGAATGACGGCGTCAGTGACACCTGTGGGGTTGTCCCTTGGTGGGGCAATAGCGGTTCTTTTCGGCGCCGTCAATCTTCCCGTGGTTCGGCGGTTGTTTTTGGTGGCACCGGCGGGACTTCCGGATGAAATGCCGTGGTGGTACCATCTGCTGACCCTATCCGGCGTCACCGAAGCTGTTTACTACACCCTGGGAGATTTGTTTTTCCGTTACGTTACCCCGCGGAACCTGACCTCGGATCCGGAGAAACAAAAGCGGGCTCGGAGGGCAATGCAACAGCAACTTCAATTTCGAGGGTACCTTCCGGCGATTGTTTCTACGCTTCGACGGGGGCCGGTTTACGGAATTAAATCCACGTACCGTGAGCTTGGGGAGGCCGGGTGTCCGGTCCGTGCCGTATGGAGTGAGGCCGATCCCATTGTTCCCTTTAAGTTTTCCAGGACGTTGCGGAATCTGGTTCCAGAGGCGGAGGTAAAATCAGTGCGAGAAGGGCGTCACACGGTCAATTACGATCGACCGGATCCGGTCAACGACTGGCTACTCGAGTTCCTGCGGGACTAGGTGTCCTCGTCAACAGTTCGGGGGGATTCAACTTCAAATGGTTTTGGTGACCGGACGTGAAGATCCCTCTGGGGGAAGGGCATTTCAATACCTTTCTCCACGAAAACTTCGTTGATGGCCGTATTGAGTTCGTCGCGAACTTGAATTCGTTGCTCGGCATCGGCAATCCAGACCCGAAGTTCAAAATCCAGGGAGGAATCCCCAAACCCCTGGAAGACAACCTGAGGTGCGGGATCTTCAAGAATACTCTCGATGGACTTAGCTGTTTCGATCAGTGTTTCCTTAACCAGATCAACGTCACTTCCATAGGCAACCCCAACCGAAAACCGAAGCCGGCTCTTACGTTCTCCACGAGTCCAGTTGATGACGTTCTGTTCCAGGAATGTTGAATTGGGCATGACGATTTCCTGGTTGTCTACGGTTCGGACGACTGTAGCACGCATTCCGATGGTGATGATCCGGCCGATCTCCTCGTCGACACTGACAATATCACCGACCGAGATGGGTCGCTCGATCATTAAAATGATGCCACTGATGAAGTTGGACGCTATGTTTCGCATTCCAAAACCGATCCCGACACTGAGGAAACTGGCGACAACGGCCAGGCTGGTCAGGTCAATGCCGATAAAATCGACCGCAATAAAGAGTCCGATGGCAATGATCGTATAGTGGATCAGGCGTTTGAGGGTATGGTCGGTTCCCCGCTGAAATTGACTCGCCAAGCGCTGGTCGAAGAGCCGGCGGAGGTAGCCCGACAACATCCAGGAAAATAGAATAATGCCCAGGAAAATGAGTATGGACGTGAGGCTAATGGCACGATTGCCCAGGTGAAAAAGTTCGTAATTAAGTACCGTTGAAACGGATGAAAGTGCATCAAAAACTTTGTTAAATGACATAGTCGACCTCCCGATAGGTGAAGAATACTTTAAGAAGCTTTCAAAATTATCCAAGTCTTTCGAATTCATTTATGCGTTATGTGAGTTACAATTCGGAGTAACGACGAACTCAGGGTTATCTTCATGTTCTCTCAGGAGGGCTAATGTGTGGAAGTAACGGATGCCACTGAACAGGCCAGGCGTGTGCGGGATGGTGAGGTTTCGGGGGAGGAACTGGTTGAATCGGCCATTGAGCGAATTGAGTCGGTGAACGATCAACTGAACGCCGTTGTTACGACGTTGTACGACAGGGCTCGTCGCCGTGCCCGGGAGGATGAACTGAAGGGTCCGTTTGCGGGCGTTCCGTTTTTAATAAAGGATCTTATAGCTTCCTACGAAGGCGCTCCGATGAGTTTTGGATCGGAACTGTTGAGTGATTTTGAACCGGACCATAACAGTTACCTGGTGGATCGTTATCTGGACGCCGG
>JBDGPI010000170.1:18241-21083 GCA_042219765.1 Salsurabacterium abyssinicum (SeqCode) | reverse complement strand
GTTAGAGGACGCTGGGGCCATCGTTATCGGGAAAACCAACACGCCCGAATTTGGTATTGCGCCAACGACGGAACCGGATTATTTTGGTCCGGCCCGGAACCCCTGGGACGACGATCGAACAACGGGAGGTTCCAGTGGAGGTTCCGCGGCAGCCGTGGCCAGTGGCATGGTTCCTATGGCTCACGGAAACGACGGTGGAGGTTCCATTCGTATTCCGGCGTCTTGTTGCGGCGTCTTTGGACTGAAACCAACCCGGGGGCGGATTACACTCGGGCCTGATTACGGTGACCTTATGGGGGGGTTGGTATCCGAACATGCCCTGACTCGTACCGTTCGGGACAGTGCCAAACTCCTTGATACCGTCAGGGGCCCTGCCACCGGTGATCCGTACTGGGCGGAGGAACCTGAGCGATCCTACTTGTCGGAGCTGGGGCGAGACCCCGGAAGCCTGAAAATGGCCGTAATCACGGAAGCTCCCACTGATGTTCAGGTCGACAAAGACTGTCGCGAGGCCGTTGAAGACGTGGCGGAACTCTGTGAGGAGCTCGGCCACCGACCCGAGGCAGTTCAACTGGATATTCAGGCCGATATGATGCAGGAAGCGTTTCTTACGGTCTGGGCGGCGGGGGCTGCGGCGGCCGTGGATGGGGCGGCACTGGAATCCGGTCAGGAACCTTCCCCCGACAAACTGGAGCCCCTGACCTGGGCGCTCTACCAAATGGCACAGGATTTCTCTTCCTCCGACTACATGATGGCACAGGGCTTTCTCCAGCGTATTTCACGAGACCTTCAGGAGGAGTACTTCACCGAGTACGACCTCTGGTTGACCCCCACGCTGTCCAGTGCTCCAGTTGAGCTGGGTTATTTCGATTCGACTCCGGAGGAACCAATGAAGGGTTTTGAACGGGCCTCGGAATTTGTCCCGTTTACACCTCTCTTTAATATTACCGGTCAGCCGGCTATGTCCGTGCCCCTCGTCTGGAACGACGATGACCTTCCCATCGGTGTTCACTTCGCGGCGGCATACGGTCAGGAAGGCCGTCTTTTTCAGCTGGCCTCACAGCTTGAGGTGGCCCGTCCCTGGGCCGAAAAGCTTCCCCCGATAAAGGCCCTCTGACGAATTCGGGGGGGAACGCCGGGATGCCGTTCGTATCGTTCTTCGTTTGAACTATAATAACCTGTCATCAGCACGAGGTTTCCCACCAGTGTTCTACTATTAAAAAGTTTCTATCACAAATGGCATAACGTCGTTAAAGTACGGAGTTTATTCATGCTCCTTGCTGCAGACTGTATCAGTAGGAGGTGTTGATTTTGGAAGGATTGGAAGAGACAGTTTGCACGAATTTAAGGGCAATCCGTGAGGAACGAGGTTTTACTCAGGAGGAGCTTTCACAGCGCTCCGACCTTGCCGTAAGCGATGTTGAAGAACTGGAAACGGGGGAAAGGACACTTCAACCCGATGATATAATTAAACTGGCAGTTGAACTTGAAACAAAAGTCTCGGATTTATTCGTGAGCAACGGTCAGCCCCTGGATCACGCTAAGTCACTGGAGCGGTATCCCTACGATCTCGGATCCCTTATCGTGAATTCCGAGGACGAGGACGTGAATTCCGAGGTACCGGATGTTGATTCACTCATCGACACGACGGATGCGATGCTGGTTTTACTTGACGAAGATGGCCAAATCATTCTCGCCAACGATCAGTACGAGTCACTCGCGGGTAGTCGTGAAGAGGATACCGATCAACTCTTCTGGGAATCACCGCTCTGGTTCGGGGCCAATCAGCGTCGTATAAAGCACCTGGTCGACGAGGCCAGAGAGGACCAGTTCATGCGAGAAGTCATACCGTTGAAAACCCCTAAAGGATCCACCCGACCAATGACGGTTAACGTCTGTCCTGTCTTCACCGACGATTCAAAGCAATTTATCGTTGAGGGTCATTCACACTCCTCTTAGTTGGATCCCGTAAGTTTAGTCCAGTTCGAGTTTCTATCTTCTGACGTACCATCCCTGTTTGTGAGGTTACTGCCCGGGCTCTTCACAAACTTCCTCTGTACCGTGTGCGTGTTATTCTAACGTTTTGTTCTATTAAGTTGGTACTGACACCGGCATATTCGTTGCTGGAGGCTAGCTATGGATATACATACTGTCGTTCCCGAAATGAAAACAGTTTCAGCCATTGATTCGCTCGGTCAGTGGATAGAGGACGAGGGATTACTCGTTATGCTCCACGAGGAAGCGGCCCTTTCCGTTGATGGGTCTCCCGATCAGGAGGCTCAGTTCGTAAGTTGTTTCGCGCTGGTGGACAGTGATGTCGAGACCGTTCGAGAGGCCGTTCGTGATTACGAAAATTACGAGAACATTCTTGACGAAATTACGTCCTCGACCCCTCACCCGTCCAGTAACGGTAAAACCCGCGTCGATCTGACTCTTACGATGGACACTCCCATCTTCAGTCCTAATTTTAATTACTCCCTCGAGTATCAGACTGCCGACAACGGAGACCTGCTGTATCGGGACGTAAGTGGAGATTTTGATAATATCCTCGGGCGCTGGGAGTTTCTTGAGGCGGGTGACAGGACACTTCTAATTCACACCGTCTGGAACGACTACAGCAACCTTGGATTTACTTTCAGAACGATGTTCTGGGCCCAACCGGATCTAAAAATTGCAATGCCGATGACACAGGCTGCCGTCATGACCGAACAGATACGGCTCTCCCTGTCGTCCGAAACGAATAGTCCACCCGAAAGCCTGGATAGTTTACCGGATGAACCAGCCACTCCTGCACTAACACGGAGTGGACTTCCAAAAGAAGCTCTGCTGGAGTTAGCCGAGG
>JBDGPI010000170.1:6918-18148 GCA_042219765.1 Salsurabacterium abyssinicum (SeqCode) | reverse complement strand
TGGATATTGTTAGTAATGTGGATTCCAGGGAGGTCCCCGATGGATTCGAGGCAACCTGGACACTTGACCTCGGGATAAAACTTATCTCACTGTCCTTCTCTTACAGTCTGAAATACACCTGGGAATCCGACACAATCCTATCCTTTCGCCGGATCTCAGGGGACCTAAAACACGTTTACGGATCGTTGGAATGGGAGGCGGTTGACGAAAACAGGACCTTGTTCTTCTATACTCCAGCGACTGAAATAGGGCAGGATGATTCCATGCTCGTTAAGATGGCCGAATCCTTACCGCACCGTCAAATTGTAGTCGGGGTTTCCGCCGGGGCCCTGACGGTTAAAAGCCAGGCGGCGTGGATTAAAAGCAGAGCACCGCTCTGATCCCCATGACTGGTGTGTCCCTCTAACGCATCCCCTATCAAAATTCACCCTGCCGGATGAAATAACCCAACATTGTCCGGCAATAATAACTGCCCACCGTCATCCAGGGCTTTAACCTGACAGGAAGTTTCCTCACAAACATCTCAAAATATTTTGAGATGTTTGTCCTTGCTAATCGACTTCGGCACGATCGTCGGGATTAGTGGGATACCGAGGTGGATAACGTGATGGGATGTTCCCGATGGGTCGAGTGTAACGTCCCTACTTCCGGGTCCGGTGCCCTTTAGCCAGGTTCCTGTACGTAACCGACGAGCTGTTTCGGGCGATTGAGGCTGGCGTTGTCGGGGAACTCGATTCCAGGTTGCAGATCGGACTCCCTAAGTGTCGTTCCGCCGGTAGGATAGACTGGGCTTTTCGGAAAATTCAGGTCCCTCGGTAGAGGGACCAGGGGAAGAGTCAGGTTTCCCATGATTGAAATGGGAGTTTCTTATAATCACTCGGTTTGCCCCTGTAGTCAGGATTACTTTCGAGGGCACATCCGTATTGGCGATGGTCGCATTACCTAAGGTTTCCCGGCGATAAAAATTGCCCGATACATATCCCTCCATACGGAATCGACGCCCCGGAAGCCAATTTCTTCGAGCCACCGGTAGAGGTTTTCCCAGCTTGCTAACGTTCGGTTCGGAACGTGTGATTCCCAGTGGGCCTCCGCCTCGGATTCCGAAAGTCCCTTCTGGCGCAGCCTATGGTACTTGATTGTTTTGTAAAAATTGAGCAGGGACTGTCGCCTTCTTACCACATCGCAGAGGAGGAAATTCCCTCCACTGTTTAAAACTTCAAAAATTGTTTCGAACAGTTCGTATTTTTCCGGGTTCGGAAGGTGGTGTATGGCCAGGCTACTGTAAATAAGGTCGTAGTTTTGTGTCGGTTTCCACTCCGAGAACTCCTCCTGAACCAGTTCAATTCTGGTTTCACCGTCGTAAGTTTCAAAAGTAGTTTTGGCCTCTTGAATCATTTGCTCGGAACCGTCCAGGCCCCGGTATAAGTCAGGCTGGTAGGCATCCGTCAGGGCTCTCCCGAGTTGCCCCGTACCGGTCCCAAGCTCAAGAACTTTCCTGAGTCCCCCAGCCCGGTCCCACTGGTCAAAAACCTCCTGAATGACCTCCATCATTTCCCGGTAGTTCGGAATGCCCTCCTTGAACTGATCGTACTCTTCGGCAAGTTCATCGAAGTGATCGAGAATATCCGCGTTCTCGTTCGTCATCGGTACCGCTCTCCGTGGTATCTGATTTTGGGAAACGAGTCCTAAATTATGTCAGTAACGAGTGAGGACTAACAGGCAACCAGTCGGAGATCCCAGCAGATAACAATGAGGACTTGCCATTATCCGGTGAACGGCTTTTCCGGTACCCGACGAACTGAAGGATGAACTATCCCACCTCCAGCCGGACGAACCGTCAGACCAGTTCGACAGGCCTACACAAGAGGTTACACCTCTCAACTCCTGGAATGGGGAAGGCGATACATCTCAAAATATTTTGAGACGTATGATAGGGAAGGTTTTCGGTTGATGGATCTGGCGTGGGCAGTCAGTAGGTGTGTATCGGTACGAAATTTCCGTGGTACCGCTTTTACCGACCCGGTGAGAAGCATTTACTTAAAGTAAATGCTTCTCCGGTGGTGGTGAAACGTGATTGGGAGGGTTTCTTGCAAGGAGAATTAGCTTGCTTCGAACGACAATGGGTTATGTGAGCCTGGTCCGGACTTGGAGGCAAAGCGATTTTAAATGGATAGGCCGTTTTTTTGGTTGGAGTGACAGAAACGGTGGGGAAATGTTTCAGGGATGAATTTGGGGAGTCTAACAGCAGAGGACTTCAGGGCTCAGGGAAGAGGAACCGGGTACGGTCAGAACGGACCGTACCCGGGTTAATTAGCTGGGTTGAGGTAAGTTCGTAGCGAACTGAAAACTTATTCGTCCAGCTCAATTTCCATCTGCAGGATCGTCTCGCACATGGCCTTGCCCTGTCGGTCGATTCGTACCGACGTGGCGGCTCCACCATCGAGGGCTTCCTCGAGAATGAAGTTAAGCGAGTCGAAGTTGGGCATTTCGTAGCGAGTGACCTCACCCTCGACGAAGTTGTCGAAGAAGTCCTTCAGGCGATCCGCAGTGATCTGTTCCTTCATCGGCTCGTAGTACTCGGGTTCCTCGGCGATGATGCCGATGTTGGCGTTAGCACCCTTGTCGCCGGATCGTGCCGTGGCGATTTCTCGGAGTTCGACGGTCTTTCCCATGGTTAGTTGACCTCCTGAACGTCGGTTTCGGGCTGGACCAGATCTTTCTCAATCAGTGCCGGCCAGTACTGCGGAATCGGTCGTGTCTGTGGACGGCCCTCAGTCATCATGTTAGCGCAGGACGGACCACGGAAGACCATCGAGGCAAACTCGCGACCGAAGCGTTTCAGGTCGCTGTCGTCCGGTCCGCGAAGTGCGACACGAAGGACAACTTCAGGCGGATCCTCGGGTTCGTTCGGCGTGTTTTCGCCGTGAACACCGTTGACGCCGATGTACTCGAAGTTGGCCTTGTCGTAGGTGATGTCCATGTCGTCGAGTCGCTTGCGGAGGATCTTCTCCAGTCGCTCGGCCTTCTTCTTCGCGTCCGGCCAGGCGACGATGAAGCTTTTGTCCATGAAGTAGCCGTCCAGGTAGGACATCGAGACTTTGTAGGTGTCCGTGGGCGGGTGGCCTTTGACGTTCTCGACGCGGACGCGGTTCTCGCCGTCCTCGTAGAGTTCGGTGTCGGTGATGTCCATGGCACAGCCAGGGACGATGTAGTAGGACGGATCGTCCATCTCGTAGACGAGCTGCTGCATGACGGATTCGCGTTCGACCTTGCCGCCGAGGCTTTCGTGTTTCGTAATCCAGAAGTCACCGGATTCCTCGAATTCCGCAATCGGGTAACCGAGCTTGTCCTGGTCCTCGACGTCCTCCCAGTGGCCCTGGTAGTTGCCGCCGGTGGCCTGGCCACCACATTCGAGCAGGTGACCGGCGAGTACACCGGCGCCGATCTTGTCGTAGTCGTCGAAGTCCCAGCCGAACTCGTGAACCGCTGGACCGATTACAACCGATGAGTCGGTACAACGTCCCGTGACGACGATGTCGGCACCTTTGTCGAGGCAGTCGACAATCGGTTTCGCGCCGTAATAGACGTTGGCCGTCAGCAGGGAGTCCCGGACGTCCTCGAAGTCCTGGTCGGTGTCCTTGTTCGTGAAGTCGGCGCCCTGTTCCTCGAGCTCCTCCAGGTCGTCCTTGATGTCGTCGCCGGTGACGATTCCGACGCTTACGTCGAGACCCTGTTCCTCGGCGATTTCGAGGAGTTCGTCACGGCAGGATTCCGGGTTCAGGCCGCCGGCGTTCGTGACGACTTTAACGTCCTTCTCGAGGCATTCCGCCATGATGTCGTCCATCAGGTAAACAAAGTCGTTGGCGTACCCTTCCGTTGGATCGCTCCACATTTTTCGTGCGAGGATGGACATGGTGGCTTCCGCCAGGTAGTCCATGGTGAGGTAATCGATGGGGCCTTCCCGCAGCTGCAGCTTCGGTGCTTCTGGCCAGTCCCCGTAGAATCCCTGGCCGTTTGCAATTCTCAGTGTCATTACAGCAACCTCCTAAAAGAATTTACTGAACCCATACGGGATAGCGGTATTCAATAATTTGGATTTGAAGCATGAGAGATAGGTCTCGGTTTATTTCAACGAACGTCCAACAAACACATAGAAGCCATTATTTTAACGGAACGTCTGAAAAGATTGAAGCACGTCCTTCCATTCTGCGCGTTCCGTTTTCGGTAAAGCGAGACTTTGAAGGTTATCTATTTCGGTCTGGAGCCGATGGAGGAAGTCCCGATTGGACTCGCACCGGAGGAGTAGATCCCGGAGTTCGTCGGTGGATTCAACGGGGAAATACCCCGGGTAGTCGTCTCCGAGAAGGCCTCGGTTGCCCGGTATATCGGAAGCCAGAACCGGGGTGCCCAGGGAGATTGCTTCAGTAACGACATTGGCACCACCCTCAAGCCGGGAAGAAATTACGAGGACATCCGCCCCCTTGATGAATTCAAGAGTATCGTCCCGGGGCCGTTCTCCGAGATAGTGAAATCGTCCCGATGCTTCCAGTTTTTGAAGTTCCTCCTCGTAGCGATCTTCCAGCGTGGCGCCCAGGTGGTAGGCATGAATGGCGGATTCATCGGGGAGGTCCTGAGTGGCATAACCAAGTCGCAGCGGGTCTTTAACGTCACGCAGGTGTGCGACACTCAAGGCAAAAAAGCCCTCGTCCACCAATTCGGGCCGTTGGGGTGAAATACCATCCACGGAAACGGACTGGTGAACGACGTGGATTTTGTGTTGATACTGTTCGGGGACGTTGTTTCGGGCTAGTGGTTGGAGAGTAATTAGTCGATCGGCGTAATCGAGGGACTCTTTGGTCCTTGGCTCCTGCTCAAGGTCCCTGTACACGTCCGTTCCCGTAAGAGCAACAATGAGCAGTTGATCGGGATGTTCATTGGCAAATTGTTCAATGTCCGCGGCGCTTTTGTAGGCGTGCAGTGCCACAAGCGCGTCCCAGTCCCCCGGTTTGTACTGATGGTGGACGGAGACCGTATGGCCAAGGTCCTCGAGGTGGCGTGTCCAGCGATCACTCGTTACGTGATTACCCTTGCGTGTGTCCGTAGTGGCCGGGTTCACCAGAAGTATTTTCATCGGTAAATCATGTTCCTGACGGAGGTTATCATTTGGAGCACGTGCGAAAGCCTGCGGGTATGTCGTTGCGGTCCGGGGTGAAGAAGCTGCGGTAACCGTTACGAATTAGCCGGGATCGTGTCATCCACGATCCGCCACGGAGTACTTTTCTTGATCCAAACCAGGGCTGGGAATACTGTTTGTAAAAATCCGGTTCGAAGCCAGGGAACGGTTTAAACTGTGATTGGGTCCACTCCCAGCAGTTTCCGATCATCTGCCGGCAACCCTGGCGGCTGTCCCCATCCGGGTAACACCCTACGTCAACGGTACCGCCCGTAGTCCAGTCGAGGTTGGCTTTGGTTTCATCCGGCGCCGAATCCCCCCAGGGATAAGTCCGTTTTGTTGTGTTTGATTCGGTCCAGCCCGAGGCGGCCAGTTCCCATTCGGCTTCAGCGGGCAACCGTCGGTCCGACCATTTGCAGTAGGCCTGGGCCTCGTAGAAATTAACGTAAATAACCGGATGGTTCGGTTCGAGGGATTGCCAGTTGTCAAAAAACCGACGGTACCATTCTCCGTTCTTTTTTTTCCAGTATCGTGGGGAATTCTGTCCGGATTGTTGAAGCCACTGCCACCCGTCGTCCGACCACCAGGATTGATTCTCGTAGCCACCGGCTTCCACGAACTGGACGAATTGCTGGTTGGTTACGGGAGTCCTGGAAAGCTCGAAGGGATCAACCGATACATCATGGGCCCATTTCTCGTTGTCAAAGGCAAATGGAGCGGATTGATCGGCTCCGAGAGGATACTTTCCACCGGAGTGGTGGACGTCCCCGGAGAGGTTGGATCCCTCAATGGGAGGCTCCTCGTTGTCGGATCGGTTTACGGGAGGAGCCGCTAGGCCGCGTGTCTGACGCTGGTAAGTTAGCGCCTCAGTATGCATGTCCGAGTGCAGTACGGCGTACGTTGTGTAATAGAGAAATTCTGGACTGTTATTGTTTTCCAGGGTTTTAACCAGCGAATCGGATAGGGTGCTGGCGAAGGTTTCAACCTCGGAAAATGGAACCAGGTCCTCGGCCCACCGCTGCCCGTGACGGACTTCCGGAGAATTATAAAGCCAGTCAACGTCGTCGAAGTGAGGGGGTAGATCCTCGAATTCCCTGAGCGTCCACCGCTCGAGAAACCAGAGCGAATGGGTCAATTCCCATAGAAGCGGGTTTAAGCGGGGACTGTAGGGTCCAATGAGTTCGGAGGAATCCAGGCCCTCGACCGTCATTAACGTCTTTTCAATGACATCACGAACGTAAGACTGAACGTCACCACTGCTTAGCTCAAACGAGAAGTCCGGGGGATTCATCGACACCAGCCTCGAAATAATATCGTCTGGACAGGTTACTGATTGCTTTTGTATCGATTCGGCACTACCTATTAGCTGTGTAACATTACCAGGCAGGGGTAAATATCCCTAAAATCATAAGCCAATAATACTCTCAAAATGATCCCATAAATGACAGGGGATAAAAGAATGAATAACTGAAAGGTTACAGGATGAACAAAGCCGAGAAGAATGACGTTCGCAAAAATCACTTTCCGGGTAGTTGTTGTTAATCTACCGAATGATTACCCCAACCTCATAAGATCGCTTCAATAAAATCCCACCAGTTTTTAAAAACAGAAGAAGTCTACCGGACTGTTGATAGAGCCGTCACGAAGTTCTCCCGGTTCGGTCTGTTATTGACATTACAACAAACGTTTCGTTAGAAATGGAATATCATTCGATTATTAATACTGATTTTCTATCATTTAGGACTCACTCTAAAATCTAATTTCCAGCCGTAAAAATTAATAATCGTAATTGGAAGTGCCCATTATGTCGTCGGTGGATTTAGGTCAGCGGATTTCCTACAGGGTTGTCGAAGATGATCTGTCTCGCGATACGCTTGCCGAAACTGTTCGTAATGGTTTTGAGAAATCGCCCCGCCAGCTTCCTCCCCGGGTTCTCTACGACGGACGGGGTTCAGCACTTTACCGGGAAATTTGCAACCTCTCGGATTATTATCCCGCCCAAAAAGAAGAATTTATACTCAATGAATTTGCCGATGAAATCGTTCAGGAGGTCGGTTTTCCTCAAACAATAACGGAACTTGGCTGCGGAAGTGCGGAAAAAACCCGGGGGATCATTGAGACGTTGATTGAAGAAAATCAATCATTGGACTACGAAATGATTGATATTTCCGACGAACAATTGCGCGAGGCCGCTGAATCAGTGGTTGAGGAGTACGATTCGCTTACGGTTACGGCGGTTGCCGGGGATTACATCTCCGGTCTGGAACGTCTGCCGGAGATTGACGGTTCGAGGGTTCTGTTGTTTCTCGGTGGATCACTGGGGAATTTTGACCCCGAGGACGCTGAATCGTTTCTCCGGACCGTGCGGCAATCGGTACAGTCCTCCGAGGGGATTCTTGTGGGGGTCGACCTGGTCAAGGATCCCGAAATTATTGAACAGGCCTACAATGATTCCGAAGGTGTTACGGCACAATTCAACAAAAACATTTTGCGTCGCATTAACAAGGAACTTGGCGGACGGTTCCGGCCCGAGAAATTCCGCCACGAAGCACCGTTTGTGGAGGAAAAATCCCGCATTGAAATGCGACTCGTCAGCGAGGTAAAACAACGGGTCTTCGTGGAAGGCCTCAGCCGGAGCTACGAATTTGACTCGGGCGATTACATTCATACTGAGAGTAGTTACAAGTACGAGATCGAGAGCTTCGAGCAGCTTGTGGAACGGGCTGGTTACGAACTGCACCGTTACTGGACGGACCCCGCCGAACATTTCGCACTAACGCTCCTGAAGGCGGAATAACCGGAGTGGACGTTGGTGGCGATTCAATTTCGAAAAGGCAGTGGTAGGACTCAGGCTAATGGCTTGATTGCCCGGGGATTCCGAGTTGATTAAATTTGCTTTTTGCGGTCACCTCTAGGATACTAGAATTTCGGTAATGGATTGGATAGCGACCATACGGAGATGTCATAACCGTGAGTATCGGAGCGATTGGATCCCGGACGTCAAGGGTTTCACGATCTTTACAAAGTATTAACCTCCGCCCGGACATTTCAGGGCCATCGAGTTCCCCTTCTGGAACGCAAACGTCCGGCCAGGGGGGATCCCAGTCCTCAACGCCTGGTTCCGGCTCCACACCGTCACAGTCAAATCAAAACGGAGAGGCATCCGGACCCGGCACATCTCGTTCCGGTACCGGGCCGACTTCGACGTTGAATCCTGCCAGTCGGGCTTCCGTTATCGGAAATCGCCCGGCGCCACCCGAGGCCGGACAGGGAAATCAGCCCATTGGCGGGGATGGTTCACGGGCGAGACCCCCCACTGAGTCCGCGTCTCCCAACGAATCGAGAAATCCATCGGAACTTTCGCCGGCCGAACGACGGGAACTCCAGGAGTTAAAGCGTATTGACGCAAAGGTCAGGGCGCACGAACAGGCTCACCTGGCCGCCGCGGGTCAATACGCTCAGGGTGGTATTTCCTATCAGACCAAGACGGGCCCCGACGGTCAGGAATACGCCGTGGCGGGTGAAGTGAGCCTGGATACCAGTGAAGCCGAAACGCCGGAACAGACAATTCAGAAAATGCGCCAGGTCAAAGCCGCCGCCCTTGCTCCCGCTAATCCCTCGGCACAGGATCGACAAATCGCTTCTCAGGCCGCCCAGAAATTGAGTGAAGCCCAGCTGGAGAAGGCCCAGAACCGAGGTGGTGAGAGTCCCGAGAATAACGACTCCGGGTCCACTGAAAATGCATCAGGGGAGGGCAACTCTCGTTCACAGGGTACCTCCACTGGATACGAACGGCCCGATGAATTTGGGGCCGGTAGCCCGGGTGAAGACGGTCCCGGAGTCTACAGCGAAGCCGGTCGGCCCGACGGTAACGATCGGTCTAACAAGATCAGTCAATTCATAACTGAACCATCACCCACGGGTGGGCAACCGAGTTCGGGTCGGGCCCTTAATTTACTTGCCTGATAGCTTCCACCAATCGTAATCTTTGAGTCCGACCGCAATCATTCTCTCTTCTTCGACAGACAGGTTTAAAAAAATTCCACGGTGCTGAAATTCTCCAACCAGATTAAAATTAAGCGATGATTACGGAATATTCGACGGTCGAACTTCTTTTAAACGGGTGAAATTTCATCGTGACTGACGGTCGATTTTCCGAACAAGAAAAGAAATAGACTTTTTGTCGTAACTTGCGAATGCAAAATCAGAGGTTATTATCCCTTCAGTTTCCAGGGAAAAAAGATTAAGGGGTAAAACACTTCGAATTTTCCAGAATATCGTTTACATATTAATGCGCTGATTATCCAAACAGACAGCAGTCATCTTTTCGGAAGGAGTGAATTTTCGGTATGAATGGTCTAAGTGAACAGATTCAAGAAGTGATGGATCTCGTTACTGTAGCCATGGAGGACACGGATGATGAAAGCATCCTTGATGACCTCGAAACGGCTATTGAGATTCTGGAAGACGTCGAACACAAGCTGGGTATGGAACAGGAGATGGATGAGATGATGGGTAAACACCGGGACAACATGGAGGATCTTGACGAGATCTAAACGCTCGCGTTTATTGTACCGGTTGTGGTGAAGCTTTCCCTTCGATGGGATCTACTCTGCATTCAACGACTCTTAGATGTTTAGCCCCAAGTACTTGTCGGGAAAATTTGGTAGGAACTAGCAACAGTGGAGGATGGATGCACAAAGCACGACTGATCGACAGGTGCTCATCGGGTAGTGTTACGGAGGAAGCGAAATTGGTTCGCTTCCTCCGTAGTTACCGATCGACGTTATAAACTCGAGACTAAAGCTGGGTTTCGGACCCGGAGTTGCTCATGCTGTTCTCGAGAGTATCCGTGTCGAAATCAGTGAGGTCCTCGTCGCCGCCGTCATCGTCCTGTGATCCTTCGGCGGCGTCTGTTACTTCGACCTGCTTGGCAGCAAGGCCTTTCTCGGTTTCCTCAATTTCGAACTGAACGACGTCTCCCTCGTTGAGCGTTTTGTAGCCTTCCTGTTCAATGTCGGAGTAGTGGACAAATAAATCCTCCCCTACGTCCTGCTCAACAAAGCCAAAACCTTTCTGATCATCGAACCACTTTACTTCTCCCTCTTGCATAAGTATCACTCCCGTAAAAATAAAAAAGTTGTCACTGGATTTATGAACTCTCAGTAGGTTAATGTTTTACTACCGAGAGCAAAATACTATAGGAAGCAAATCAATATTTCTCAATAATAAAACGCTTCCCAAAAGGTTACCAGGTTGTGATTTAACGGACACTGACGTTACACAAACTACATTTCAAGATATGCTGTGATTATAGCATGGATTTCGCGAATGATAATTACCGACTTTTCCATTCTCCCGGATTGCCCCGACGGGTGGTCCGATGATACCGGTCAACGAAACGACCGTCTTGAGGGTTTGTTGCGTTCCATGTCCCTCATGAAACCTCTAAACTTATAATGAGCGTTTAATGTACTGGGTTTGGATTAACCACAAACTCCGGAGGAACGGATTGGTGGAGCGAACGCCTTCATGAGGTACTTACACAACGCCGGCTATTCCGAAGGGCTTCTTGGGGTACTGACCGCAACGTTGCTGGCAGTTGTCTTCACTGGTCCTCTGGCTACAAGCCATGCTCAACCGTCCTCTTCCAGCCTCTCGCCGATCAATAACAAAACCGTGGCCGTTCCAAGGTGGCAGCCTATTGGCCAGGGGGCCGAACAGCAGACCTGGCTTGCTGACGGGCTTCAAAAAATAACGACAGGTGACCTGGAACGGATTGGGGAAATTCAGACGGTTTCCCGGAAGGATTACGAAAAAAGGTTGTCGGAAGCCGGATTGGATTCGCCAAACCCCAACAACCCCGATAATGCTCGCCGGATCGTGAACGCTGCGCAGGCGGACGTACTCTTAATTGGAACTTATCAGATTAAGAATAGACAAATTCAGCTCTCGGCGGTGTTTTATAATCCTCGGACTGAGTCCACTATCGCTGCGGCCAATAAACTCGGGTCCCTGGGTCAGATTAAATCCTTACAGACGGCGCTGATAAAAGAC
>JBDGPI010000170.1:5532-6908 GCA_042219765.1 Salsurabacterium abyssinicum (SeqCode) | reverse complement strand
ATCACGCTTGGAGCATCGGAGCGTAACTGGCTTGAACGGAGAAAGTCCCTTGAAGCAACGGAACTTACCTTTGACACCGTCAAACCCAGTGACATTGTACAGCGGGCTCGGACCCCGAGGTTGGGAGCCGATCCGAGCGAAGCCCGAAAAGCCTTCGAGAAAACATTTTTCGTCGGTCTACACTACCCCGGGGCCAGTGTTGGTTACCGAACGTCCTTTTACTCCTCCGTTGAACTCCGGGGTTCCGCCAGTTCGGATATCACTGTTGTCGGTGGGCGATTTAACTACCGTGTTATCGAGTTTGGAAGCACAAATCTCTTTCTTGGCACCCAGGCGTCCCACGTCAGTTTTGTGGGAGAGGTTTCGGAGGGGACCGGCCTGCTCGGTGGAGGGTTTTTCGGGGTTCAGCAATATTTCTCCGATTATCTGTCGTTCCGGGCTGATTTTGGGAGTTACGTAATGACTCTGGAGGACGAAGCAACAGGGGTTTCCGATACCGGACTCGGGTTTGCCCTGAATACGGGCCTGACGGTCCACTTTCTCTAAGGTGTTGATTATGCGTAAGACACTAACGGTTTGTTGTCTTCTGCTGCTGATGGTTGTCCCGGGGACGGTCGAGGCCGAGGTTGGTATCGGCATCCCCGACATGGTCGGGGAGCAGGTCGAGGAACTCGACAAGGAAGTACGAAAATTTCGTGCCCGACAGCCCGTGTTTGATGAGCTCAATTCGTTCCTGGTCAGGGTCAGTACGGCGGACTCGGATTTCGTGAGCCATTCAACGATCAGTCCTGATTTAGATGATCACCGCCTTTATCTAACCCTGAATGTCAATCGTCCGACCGACAAATCGCTTTTTTTGCTTCTGTCCGACGGGGAAGGGACAGTACAGTCCGACTTTGAGCTAAGCTCCACCCTGCCGTCGTCCTTCAACCTGAATACGGATACCGCCACGGTCGATCACCTGGCCTACGTGGACGATCAGGTTCATGCCCTCATCAACGTTCCAACAGGGGACTCAGGTCCTCAGAGCCTGGTTCATTTCCGCCAGGCCGAGGACGTCTCGAAGGCGGCGTTTCCCCCCGGGTTTACGCTGTCGAATGGGACTGTGCCAGTCACGGTCAACACCCTTGCGTACGGATCCGGTAATGACATGTACCTGGCCGGTGATTCCGGGGTTTTCAAGGTTGATCGATCGACGGCCGTCAGTCAGTGGGGGTTCCGTCATCTCGACCAGTACCGGATGCAGGACGGGAATATAGTTACCTTGAATGACACCCCCTACATCAGTTCAGTTTACGACTCGCCAACGGGACTACTCGTCCAGACAGCCGCGCTACGTCCGGAAGGAGGCACGGTCGCCTGGAGCGATACCATCG
>JBDGPI010000170.1:0-5501 GCA_042219765.1 Salsurabacterium abyssinicum (SeqCode) | reverse complement strand
AGTACTATTGAGGGGGCAAAAACACACCTGCTGGCCGGTAACGATGAAATCATTGTGCACTATCAGGAAACAACCCATGGAACCAATACCATGATTTCGTACGATCAGTCGGGAAACCGGAACTGGGTCCGACACTACCCGGATACGTTCTTCGTACCGACCCTGTACGACGATAATACCAGTCCGGACCGCCTCTACGCCGGTACGGTTGATGGTGAAGTGAGGGTTTTTAATGCAGAAACGGGTGACCCGGATCCCGATCCCCCCCTGGGAATTGCTGATTCCGACGTGCGGGTGACGCTGCAGGGGGAGAACGGTGAACTGTACGTCGCGACTCGAGAACGGGACCTTGGGGGTGTCGTGAAGGTCAATAGCTCCTTCAACGACACGGCGGTCATCTACAAAAGCACCAAACGGGACACGCCTATCTTTGATGATTTGATGACACGCCCGGTCTGGTTGAAGAAGGATGACCTGGATGGCTACCTCGGGATGATCTCCGACGGTGCCACATTCAAGTTACAGACTCAGGGAGTCGACTCGGATGAGTTACGGTTAACCCCCTGGCCCCACGAGGATCAAGGCAACCAGAAACGCCGTCAGGCCAATTAGTAAGAATTACCGGAGTACCAGGTTCCCTCCCGTTTGATCCCCTTTCCAAGGAAGACTCTCCAATCATACCGTCGATACAAACTACCGACCAATCGGGATCAATCATCTCGTCGAGACCGATACTCCACAACCAGTTTTTCCTTCGAGCTATATTATTTGAGTGTACTTCCCGTGAAAAAGAGACAACAGTAACTGGTTTGCGTAAGACACTCAGGACTGATCTTTTGGACATTGGAGGGTATACTGTAGGTTCTAATGGAGTGATAACGTGAGCGGCTCATTCGGTACGAATTTGAGTGAATTCTTTGATTTGTCCTCGTCGCCTCAGGCGCAGAAAACCCTTTCCGACGGGAAACTTGTCTCCGTATCAGCCCAGCAGACCTCCCCGGATGGAAAGACGACTCTCAGACTCGGAACGGGTTCCAACACGAAAACAGTCAAAGTCGAACAGTCCTTTCCCGAGGGAGCCATCAGGCTCGGTCGGGTGGAAGCCACGGACGAGGGAATGCGGCTGCGTCTGCTTCAGCGGCAGAGTGAACTGAAGCAGGTCAAGACCGAGGAGTTAATGAAGCTACTCAGGAATTCCCCGGTTGAAGTTTCCAACCGGGACGGCCCGACCCTGAAGTCACAGCTGATGAACCAGGGGCACATATCAACCGCCACAGGACCATCCTCGGGGACCGGCGATGCCCGACCCACTGCAAACCTCAGCGGCACTCGCATGACGGTCGTAAATACCCCGGATGACCTGACTCTACCCAAAAATACAAGCCAAACTATCAACGTTGGTGTCGTGTCGAGTGATGGTGGTGAAGCAACGCTTCAGTACAACGGCAAGAGCTTTACCGTGGAGACGAATCAATCCCTGAAACAGGGGACCGAATTAACGGTCGAGGTCCATCGCAACCAGGACCAGACGGTGCTGGAGGTTCAGTCAAGCCGCGGCAGGAGTTTTGATCCGAAGCAGCTGAATCGGACGCTGGAATCCCTCGGACTCGAACAAAATCAATCGAATCGTTCGAAGCTTGCAACGACGGTTCTCAAGAACATCGATCAGTCGTCCCAGAAACTCCTTGAGGCGGTAAAGGCCAACTTTAACCTTGAGACGGTTCCGGATCGGTCGTCGTCCCTTGAATCCCTGAAGACCCTCCGGAGTGATTTCCGGGCGGGGAACCGCACGCAGGCGGCCCGTCAACTTTCCGATTTGTCGAAACAGGAACTCTCACAGCTTTTGAAGGAATTCGGCATTGAACCTGATTCCTCCTCGCGAAAGGCCCTGCGGACGGTACTCGAGACGGATCCAAATCCATCCAAGCAGACCGCCAAGACAGTGATGGACAACATTTCGCTTGTCCGCAATCAGAACGGACAAATTGATCAGTCCCGGCTGAAATCTCTACTTTTCCTGGCAAAAAATGACTTACCGGTCAAGCAGCAACTCGTCGACCTTCTTCAGTTTGCGGCCCCCGATACTGAGAGCAGTCTCGATACGGATTTCAACAACTTCAAGCAGGCCCTTCAGGGCGCAAAATCCGACCTGGCCACGTCCGGCGACTCCGGTGGCCTGAAGGAGAACCTGTCCAACATAACCCTGCCGGAGTTCAATCCGGGGGCCTCCTCCGAGCGATCCGATGAGCTAATGCGGGTTCTTCAAAACATGGGGTTTGATCTCGAGAGTAAAGCTGCCAAACAACCCGAACAGGCCGGCAGTTCCCTCCGGGCCCAGTTAACGCAGCTCCAGAAGACGCTGTCCGAAGCGGCCACCGACAAAATTCAGGAATTCGTGGAGACCGGTGACAGTAACTTGCGTAATGAGTCCCGGCGAGTGCTGGCTCAGCTCTTTAAATTCAGTATGGGGTCCGTTGCCGAGGACGATTCTCTTTTCCTGTTCGTCCCCTTTCCTGACGGCGAAGATACCAACCTGATGAAAATACGTATTCAGGATGAGAGTGAAGGGGAAACCATCGACGACGAGCGCTGGAACGTCACGATCAATATGAAACTGAGCCAGCTCGGAGAACTTCAGGTCCATGCTCAGCGCCACAAGCAGACACTGAACCTTGACTTCCGGGCCGAGCAGAAGCCCACCCGTAATTTAATTCGGAAACGATCCGGGGACATTAAGGAACTCCTGACCGAAAGTGGGTTCCAGGTTTCCGTTGACACCGGGGTCCTCCGGAAGGACGGAGAGGGAATGATCGACTGGAACCTTTACTTTGACACGGACCAGTACTCGGGAACCCTTGATGTGACGATTTAATTGATCGTACGCACCGCAAGGGTCGTGATTCACCACTGGTTGATACAGGTCTGAGACGGTTACGATTGAGTCATTGTAAGTTAAAGTGATTGCACTGTTGTTGTGGTTTGGGATCTTTATTTAGCCTCCAGAAGGTCGGTCTGAATGGGTTTGTCGCTCCCGGGTATCGATCATGACAGTGAATCCAGCCAGTATATGGTTGAATTCGGTTTAACATTTGCCTTTTTCATATTTTTCGTAATCCAAGTATTCGATATAAGCATACTTATTTATAATCATCATCTTTTATATCACGGTGCCTCTCAAGCAGCCAGGGAGTCTGCTCTTGGAGCAAGCAATAATAAAATCAAAGACACCGTTGTCACCTCGGCTGTGGATAATTTCTTACCCTCAATCATGGGTAGAGCCCACATAAATAAAATCACCATTTCACCTAAGGAAGAAATTAACCGAGTAAGAGGTACCGAGACAAGCGTTACTTTGGATGCAGAATTGGGTTTTATGGTACTGGGTGTTTATCCTTTGACGCTTGAAATTCCTATAAGCAGTCATTCATTCGTAACTCAAAAGAACGATCGAGATCGTGATGGTTGCAAGGATTCCATGGAAGGGCCAAATACCCCTTGCGATAGTTATGAGTCGTTTGACTGGACGGTTTCAGGGAACCACGATAATGACCTGGGTGGAAGCACCCAAAGTGATTCCTACTATCTACGGATGGGCAATGATATCGATGCGGACGACGATGGAACAACCTACCTGTCCGACACCGTTGCTATTGGTTACTTTGGTTCCGGTGCCCCCGGGGATTGTGAAGGTTACGCAATTTTTCGCCCCAATGATGGAGCTAATAGCCCTCAATGTAGTTTTCAGGGCAATACCTGGGAGGAGTGGTTTGAAGGTGGATATCATGCGCCGGAAATCTGGAGCGATGATTCGGATGCCTCCCCGAAGGTTTTTTCGAGGAAACTTCCAAAATGGCACGTCGTTCATAGCACCTTAACTCATTTCACACGAAATCTTCGAACCGAGCACGACCTCGATAATGACGGCTGGATTGATAAATACGATGACAGATACGTCAGGCCCGAAGAGCATTGAATTCTCGTAATAGTTCCAATCCAGAGGAAGGCGGACAAGCTCTTGTAGAGCTAATGGCTGTCATCATCATTTTGACCTTTATGGCAGTAGGGATTTACGAAACTGGGGCTTTGATTCACAATATTTCCGTAATGAATACCGGCATGGAGACCGCAGCGACACTGGCTGCTCACGGAGCCCCTTTTGAAGTCGTTCGGAATCAGATCTACGATGAAGCAGATAATTTGTTAGCGGGTGCTTTCCTGGAGCAAAGGATCGTCGAGGATGAACAAAAGGGTTCGAATATATATGTCGAAATCTGGAACCCGAGAACGAATGAACCACTTGTCACTTCCTACACTCCTCACCAGGAGACATTCTCACCCCAGATCAACAACGTAGCCCCCTACATGTTCTGGACTGAAGGATATCAAGTCAGGATTGGAGTGCTATACGAAATTGGGATCTACGTGCCATTCATTCGCTCCTTTACCTTAGATTTTTCAATCGTGGGTACCAGGATCATTCAGGTTTCTAATGACGTCGATCGAGATGGGATGGTTGACTCAATGGAGGTCGAGTACTTGGGTTGGTGGTTGGACAATCAGGGCAAAACTTGGAGCCATCCCGTACATCGGGATAAGTCAGATACATTAGATTCAAATGTGGACGCTGATATTGATGGGGATAACGATATGTCTTTTGAAGCCGATGTATGCCACCTTGTTATTACTCGAGTCTGCGACGACATCGCTGCCAATTGTTCCGACCGGTTCGTTGAAATTTTCAACCCGACAATATATGAACATACCCTAGAGAGAGTAGAATCGGCTAATTCGGGTACCTGGAACTTAAGCACGACAATGTCCCCGGGGGAATACTTTGTTATTGGTACCAATGCCTCCTTTGATCGGCACGATAACACTTTCAATCCCGATGATACGTTAGATGGTTTTCGCGTTGAATCGTCAGGTGGGCAGTATTGCGATGCTTTTGGTTGGGATGACGATCCGCTCGATTCTCTGAGTTCTCAGTATTTTGAAGGCTCCCCGTTTTCCTCAATTAGTGCAGCTTTAGAAGCTAAGCGAAAAAAAGACTCCACGAATGTACCAATTGATACCGACGAAAACACTCAGGATTTTGCCGACGAGAATCAGGATTTAAACCCTCGGTCCGGTTATTCAAAGGAGGATCCTAAACCCTATGACTTCAATAATAATGGGGTTCAGGATAAATACGAAATCGATGATTCAGCCGATACTAACGAAAATTTATTAAAGGGAAATCACGTGATCGGCCCCAAAAATTGGCCTGATACGGTACCTTAATGCTTTTGGGAGTTCTTTTTTATTCCTTTTTGATCATGAAGTAAGGTGAGGTTACTGTGGCTCACTTAAAATCCGTGGTTTTCAACCAATCACTTTGGTCTGATGTTGGTGACCAGGGTGGGGAAGGCCGCTTTGAGAAAGTTTTGCTGGGAACCGAACTAAATACCTTTAGTTATTGAACAGTCATTAAATCACAATTTGTGACTTAAAGTAGCTTGACT
>JBDGPI010000169.1:12952-15750 GCA_042219765.1 Salsurabacterium abyssinicum (SeqCode) | reverse complement strand
CTCTGAATGTCGTAACTGGCCTTGTAGGCAACCCGTTCGATCGGCCGGTAGTTGAAACCGATCGAGGTGTAGGTTTCATCCAGCTCCGCGGCGCCCGGGGGCTGTTCGTCGTAGCCGAGCGTTTCGTAGCGGGCAAGGGCCGTGAACGTCGGGTTATCGAAGTCGCTGGCGATGAAGGAATCACGCAGAGCGTCCGGGAAGAAGTGGTAAGCGGCTTCTACGTAGCCTCCACCAGCTCCTTCCAGACCACCAGGGGTTTGCTGATCCTTCACGACGTCAACAAACTCTCCTGTGAATTCCCAGGGTCCCTGGATAGAATTGAAGTCAAGTGCGATGAACCTAATAGAGTTATTGCGTGATGTTCCGGTATCGTAGTTAGACTGATACCCGGATAGAGCAATTTCGGTACCCAGAACCGGATTGAAAGCAACCCGTCCCCAGACGGCCTTGGAACCATTCTGGTCACGTTCGTCCAGATTACTGTTGACCATGGACGCAATTTCACCGCGACCACCAGTGGAATCGGCCGGCTCCAATCCATTACTCATTCCGATTCGGTAGCTTACGTTCGAAACTTCACCGTTAAAGCTCAGACCAGACTCGAACCATGTGGTCGGAATAAGCCGATCGGCAGTGTATGGACGGAAAACAAAATCCCGCAGGTTTCCGTCGTGGTTGATGTTCTTTCGACCGACGGGGATGAGATCAATTCCACCCCGGAAGTTGTGGTTCTCGTTCAAGGAAAATTCAAGCCAGGACTGTTCGAGCTTGACGTCGGGGTGACCGCCGTGCTCAAGCTCGAGTTCGTTAAAGAAGCGCAGCCGTTCGTGGGGCTGGGCTCCAAAGAAGAGAATGGTTCGGTGCTGATCGAAGTCACCGGGGGAATTGGCGACGTCCTCGTACTCAAATTCGTAGTAACCACCAAAGGTAACAGCGTTCGACAGCCCGCTTGGACCTTCGTAAGTCGTCTGCAATTCTTTGGCTCCGACATTCGGCGCGCCGAGACCAACGACAAGCGCAAAGGACAAAAGCGCAATTAGCGAGTAACGCAGGGTTTTCATTGCGTGTCTCCTCCAGAATCAAGGGTGAGATGTTTCGTAGTGCATAAAAATACCGTCATTTCTATTGCCTCATGTACCCAATCACCACCGACTTCAGGTTAAAAAGTAATTTCACGCCCCACTAGGATTACTGGCAGCAGATTACCCACAACTCACCTCAACGAAATTTTAAAAACCCGGAATTCGATAAGAATCGAACGATCGGAGAAAAGAAACATCATTGAGAGTGAGTCTCAATTAATTTGAAACATACTTTATCAAATTCAGTTACCCCGTCAAAGGCGCCTCCCGGGTTACGATCACACTGAACTGTCGGAAATAACGAACTGCTGCTTAATATCGGGTGGAAACAGGCAATTCTCCGTTCGCTCAGGTAAGCATCCCTAAATCGCGAGGTTAATCGTTGTCCCGTACGGTTCCGGTTTCAATCCACTTCAGGCTCGGGTAGTGGTTCATTAAGCGGTGTCTGAGTCCCGGGTCTACCAACAACGCAGTCGAGGCCACGTCCGTGACCCATCCTTTATCCCCGCCTGCGGCCACCCAGCGCCGTGAGGAACCGGAGGAACTGTTTCCACGACGTGACCGGTGTCGGTCCGGACGTCCTGGCGACTGGTGGAGATTACCAGGTTGCTATAGCGGCTTACGCCCGGGCGACCGGAAAGCTTCACGGGCCATCCGGACACGCCCCTCGGACTGTCACCGAGTTTCAGACTCCGTCCTAAATCCAGTAAATAACGGTGAAACCCCTGCTTCTCCAGGACCGCACCGGCCCTGTCCAGTGCAAACCCCTTGGCAATCCCACCCAGATCCAGACCGGCACCCGCCCGTGTCAACCGGATCCTGGGAGGAACCTGACTGGTTTCGATAACACCCGGTCCGTCATTGGAGGGTACCACATTCACGAGCGGCGGCTTCAACCCCTTCCGAATACCTTCAGCAAGGAGGATTGGTGAAAAGACTCCCTCCGTGATGAACTGAGCCCGTTTTGCGTAACTCACGACCTGAACCAGCCAGGGATCAACCGGAATGGATCGGAAACCCGCCCACCGGTTAACGGTGGAGACATCGGAGTGCTTGCGGTAGACACTCATGGTGTTGTTGACCCGGGAAAAGACCTCCCGGACTGCTTCAACAGCCCGGCGGGACCGGGGGGACGACTCCGTATCAAGGGTCACGGAAGCAAACGTGCCCATGGTGGGCCAGGATCGTTCAACCCTTGCCTGAAGACTCGTGGGGAGCACTGTTCCGATGAAAATAATGAGGATGATGAGGCGTGATCGTTTCACGGTCACTCAGACTCCCGGAAGAATTCGACCGGAGGGCTCAAGCGATTGCCTGCGCTGGAAATGACGGTGAGGAAAGCGGCAAATCAAAAAAACTCCGGCCCAGAACCCCAACCCCGGAAACGCTGATTCAAACAAAGAACTACTTATTCTGCGATACGGCCTCCGTCGCCAGGTCATCCGCTCGTTCATTCAGGGGATCACCGGAGTGCCCCTCGACCCACTTAACCTCGAGGTCGTCAAAGCTCGATCCCAGTTCCCGGAGTTTTTCGACCAGTTTCTGGTTGGCGCTCGCCTCCCAGTGGTCGTTCACCAGCATGCCCCGGGCGTACTTACTGTCCGTGTAGACCCTGACGGACTTGGACCGCCCCTCCACGGCGTTTAGTCCCACGTACAGAGCCGCGAGTTCGGCCACCTGGTTTGATGCTTTCCCGAGGTACTGGCGTATCTCCCT
>JBDGPI010000169.1:0-12942 GCA_042219765.1 Salsurabacterium abyssinicum (SeqCode) | reverse complement strand
CGCGAGCGGTTCGCGGACACCCGCGAGAATCTGCCCCCGAACCACACCATCCGCCGTATCGAGGGCATGAACCACTCCCAGGCCGGCCGGTCCTTCACCCGATCCGGAGGATTTGTGGGCCGCACCGTCCGTGTGTATTTCCACGGCATCGGACTCGGGAGGATCAACTTCGCGAAGTTCGGCGGGCATCCTGTCAGTAACCCGTCGGGTTCCAGTGTACTGATCGTCCAGAAACGCCAGACTATCGTCCTCGTTCTCCTGGGGTGTCGAGGAGACGTTGTCCGGGGACGCCGAATAAACTGTTGCATCCTCGTCGTCCTCGTACCGGATGGGGACGCGCCCGTCCTCGAGCAGGACCTCATCGTTGTCGTCCACTTTTGCCCAGACTTTTACTGGACTATCGGTGTTTTTATTACTGAAGAAACGGCGGGACCAGGGCATGGAAAGACGGTGGGCTGTTAGTAGGAGGGTCGGTCAAACGGATTAGTCGGATCCATTCAGGTCCTCGTGCCAGTAAAGCATTCGGTCACAGAACTCACAGTAATGAATATCGTCGGCTTCCTGGATGTCATTGATGACCTGAGGCGGTAGTTTCTGATGACAACCACCGCAGGTTTCATCCTCCACTGACGCGAGGACACTCCCCCGTCGTTCACGGATTCGCTTGTACTTCGAGAGTAAGCTGGAGTTTGTTTCCTCGAGGTTCTTCTCGGCCTTTTCACGTTTTTCGTAAAGGTCCTCAAGCCGTTCCTTGTTCTTCTGAAGCTGTCGCTGGCGTTCCTCCCGAAAATCCTCGAGCTCCGCGAACCGTTCCTGGGCTTCGGCGGTTTTCTCCCGGATCTCGTCCTCGACTTTTTCGATCTCCTCGTCGAGGACAAGGTACTCTTCCTCGGCGTCGGAAATTTTCTCCTCGAGCGTTTCAATCTCGTTTTTGAGGGATTCGAGCTCCTTCTGGGAGTCGAGGTTGAAACGCTTGGATTCCTTTTCCTCGATCTGACTTTCGTAATCTTGGACGTCGGTTTCTTTCTTGTCGCGGCGTTTGATGAGTTCCTTGCGCTGCTGTTTGAGTTCCTCGAGTTCCTCGTCCAACGCCTGTTCTTCGTTCTCCGTCTCGCTGATCTGACGGGGAATTTTTTCGTTTAACTCCTCGAGTCGATCGATTTCCTGATCGATTTCCTGTAACTTCTTAACGGCACGGAGCTGGGTGAGAACACTCACGGTATAGCCTCCAGGGTTCGGCTGCTGACTAAAGAATATGGACTTTCAAAAGTGTAGATGATTTTTTACGAAACTCAACTCAGCGACGTCAACGAGTGTCGAATCACCGGTGAAGCAACCGGCGAAATTCAACTCCCGTGTCAGCCCCTCCGAGTTACTTTTCCTCGGAATAATAGATTCACTCCGCGTTACCATCAAACTCCCGGCGAAAGGGATTGGTCCGGCGGAACGTCTCAATTGTTACGTCATCGAAGTAGCGCCGGCAGAGTTCCTCAACAATTTCAACAAAGACTACTTCCATCTCGTAGTGATCGAGGTTGATCAGGTTTAAATTGCTATTCGAAGCGGCAAGAGCGTCGTGATGATCGACGTCGGCCGTAATGTAAAGGTCGGCCGCCTGAACAGCCGGATGGGTAATAAAGTCGCCCCCGCTTCCCGTGCAGACGGCAATTTTACGGATCGTACGATCCGGTTCTCCCAGGCTCTCGAGTTTGGTTAACTCCAGGCGATCACGGAGCCGGTCCTCGACGGCTTTCATTGACAGTTCCTCACCCAGACGACCGACTCGACCCAGCCCGACGTTATCGTCGTCCGGATGAGGCTCAATCGGTTCGACTTCCTGCAATTTAAACAACTTCGCGAATTCATCGTTTAACCCTTCCTTCATCGAATCCACGTTGGTATGGGCACCGTAGAGAGAAATATCGTGTTTAATGGCCCGAATCATGAGTGCTTTTTGGGGGTCACTGTCAACGACCGAATCAATCGGGTCAAGTATCAACGGATGGTGAGAGACAACCAGGTTAAGATCGTCCTCAATGGCCCTGGAAAGGGCTTGTTGCGTGGGGTCCACACAGAGGAGAATTCCAGTCAATTCCTCGTCATGCTGGGCAACGGCCCAGCCGGAATTGTCCCACTCCTCGGCGAGCTCGCTATTTAGTTTATCGTCCAGTATCATACCGGCGCGTCTGATATCCACGGAAATCACCCACCTTTCTGTCACGAGGATCCATGATTTAAATGCCTGTTTCAGTCGAATTAGGCTAAGGCTGATTTAACTGCTGCATGCTGGACTTTCACAACATTTGTGATGCTAATAAGTAGTCCATCCTAAGGCGAAACGGACCTGCTCCGGTAAAAATTAAACCTCTGGTAACTGGAGAGGGAATCAAAAAATTGATCGTTGGGAAAACCAGTCCAGCCCGTCCACGCATCCGATTAAACCTGTACCGTGAAAGCTAACCACTGGGGACGACGATAGGAAACCACTCGAATTCTGCGGTTAACCGTTAGCCGGATAAACTTTCCCGGAGGATTTCCTTAATTTGAGGATCGGTCGTTAAATTCAATGGCCGCCAGCCATTTTTTGTAGTTGCAGCTGGATCGGCTCCGTTGTTCACCAGCAATTTGACCAGTTCGGGTTGATTCTGTTCGGCGGCATGGTGAAGCGGGGTTCGCCCGGTCCGATCCCTGGTCTGGAGATTCGATCCTCTCTCAATTAATTCTTCGGCCATCCCTCGGTATCCCCTGGCAGCCGCCCAGTGTAGCGGGGTCATCCCGCGGCTGTCCTCTAAGTTCACCGAGGCTCCAGCCTGGATCAACTTCTTTGCCAGATCGGGGTGTTCAAATTCCACTGCAAGCGTAAGGGGTGTTGACCCATCCTTCGTCTGTCGATCCGGGTCAATACAGGCCAGTGATTTGCCGAAGACAAAAGGAAGGTTTTCTACTATTGCTATGTGTAACACCGTGGCCTCTTCAATTTTTCGATCAGCCTCGGTCCACGTAACGGTTTCGTTCATTATCCCGGCCTTAATAAATGCCAGAGCAACCGTTTCTCGCTTCCTGGGACTCTCCCAGGCATTTAAAAAATCATCCATTGCGTAATTGTACTGACTCTTTTTGATGGTGGAACGGGCATTTGCCTGTTCCTCCGGCGACGCCTTGCAGAGGTCCTGCAGGTTGGATCGCTTGAAGGGTGACTTCTCCGCACAACCGGCAAGAAGAACCAGACTAACCAGCAGACTTATTGATGCAAAACGCTTGAACATAGTACCTCCCTGAAGACGACAATCACCGGGAATTCGATCCTCTCCGGATCTCGAAGACTGTTCGCTACTCAGCAATTACTCGTCGTTTCTTCAGACTTTCGACTTTTGACCTTCGACTTTCGACTTTTGACTAAAAAATGGTGGGCCCAGCTGGATTTGAACCAGCGACTGGCCGATTATGAGTCGGCTGCTCTAACCAGGCTGAGCTATGGGCCCATCGAGATTGGAGTTTATCAAATGACTCAGAAACCAGCACCACTCTCGATGCATCAGCGATCCGGCTTCTGGATCCGGATGACGTCGGCGGATAGTATCACCGTCTTACTACCGTAAACTTGAAACATCGTGAAAACAGGCTCAAGCAATCCCCCGCCAATTGTTGGCGGGAAGGTCGCCACATGCTCGTCCATCGTCCGGTTGATAAGGTATTCTCCGGGCTTGAGTTCGGCATTGTCAATCAGGTTCTCCCTCGCACGCTGATAGAGGTTCGACCTATCCGTACGAACCCCTACCACGGACGTAAGTGACGCTGAGCCGGAGACGGACCGAAGAACCTTATAGGGTTTACCGGGTTGGTTCCCCTCCCTCAACCAGCCGACTTCACCCTGATGTTTACCACAACCTGCAAGACCCGTAGCAAGCGCACAGAGCACGACCAGACTGGCTGTTCTAAGTATCCTGTTCAAGGCGGTCCAACCACGTCTGAGCCTGGCGACCAATACGGTTGCTCGAATCAATCCCCCGGGCTCGTTTGAGGTGTCTTTCAGCTTCACTGTACTTCTCAAGCTTATAGAGCGTAATCCCCAAGTAAAGGTGGGAAAATTGATCCCGCGGATCCACTTCAAGGGCTCGTTCGTAGTACCGTCTGGCTTCGGTGTATTTCTCTTTTTGGTACAGCAGGCTGGCAAGATTGGAGAGGATTTCAACGTTTTCGTCGTCGTACTTCAACGCCTCACGGTAAAGGCTGATGGCCTTATCGAGATTACCGTCCTCCTGGTAGGCAGTCCGTCCCTTTTCGGCCAGGGACTGAGCCCTCTGTGGGTTGTTTTGAGGAGTGTCAGTTTTCGTCGTGGAGGGGTTCGTTGAACTGCTGGAGGAGGAGTCCGTGTTGTCTTCCCCCGGCAAAACCAGCGGTTTTTCCCGCTGTCGCTTTTTGACCTGTTTTGAGGTCGTCTCAGGCGGTTCTACGTCGGAGGTTCCAAACCCGGGAGTACCAATATCGGCCTCACTTACTGTAACTCGATTTTCCTGTGTTCCCCCCAATCGGTAAGTGTAATTCAACCCGACGGCAAAGGCCGGACTGGCGGCCGATAATCCCACACTTACGGATGGTTTTAATACGGAGGTTTCGGAAAGCATAATCTCAGGAGTAAGGGACGCTTCCATGTAATCTTTCGCTTTACGAGTGTCTATAGCAGCATCATGACCCAGAATTTCCGCGGAGACCCTCCATCGGTTCGTCAGTTCGTAATAGTACCCTACTGAGTAATTAAGGTAGTTGCTCCACTCCAGGTTGGACGTTCCGACGGTTTGATCGCGACCGTTGAGCGTAAACCCGAGCTCTCCAGTGACGGATCCCGGACCCATCGAAAGCCGTACGGGAAAATTCATCCCAACTTTAAGTCCTTCACCCCCATAGGGATGTACCTCGTCGCTGATCCCCCTTCCCAGGGTCAGGACTCCTGCCACATTCCGATTCCACTGGTATTTGGTCCGGAGGTTCAGGGCTTCAATACCGCTCTTATCGGGGGAACCAGGTTTATCGGCGGAATTCGAGGAGTACGTCAGTTGTCCTCCAAACTGAATATTCCTCGTGAACGCATACGTGAACTCAAGAGGGCGGACCCGAAGGTTGTTGTAGCTTGAATTTTTAACGAGCCGGCGGTCGTACTCCCAGCGAAAGCCCGAGTGAATTCGCCAGCTTGCCGGGGGGTGAATGCCGACCCGGTCAATGTCACTGCGGCCATTGCTACCGGCCCCGGCCGGCGGCAGTGCGACTGTTACCTGAGCCAGTAAAGCAACGAGAAAAACTATAAATGACTTTCGGGGATGGAACTGCTTTATGGGACGCATCCAGAAGCCTCCTGAAGGCCTGATGAGCCGGCGGATTGGATGGGAGAGAAGAAATGGTGGAGCTGACGGGAGTCGAACCCGTAACCTCGTCGCTGCCAGCGACGCGCTCTCCCGATTGAGCTACAGCCCCGATGAGCTATATCAGTGTAAGACCCACAGATGGGGTGTCAAGATAGACTAAATAAGGATAGCTGAAGTTAATTCATTTTCTCAAGCCATCGTTGTACACGCTTGTTGTCGGGATCGAGTTTTTTCACCCGGTTGAAGTAACGCCGGGCCTTATCCCTGTTACCAAGCTGATAGTGGCTTGCCCCTAAATAGAGAAGCGAAAAGGTGTCACTCGGATTTAAATTGACGGCTTTCTTGTAGTGATCCCGGGCTTTTGAGTACTTCCCCATCCGATAATAAAGACTGCCGAGGTTTGATTGTACGAGCAGACTGTTCGGTTTGAGATCCTCGGCCTTCTTGTAGTTTCTCATCGCCTGTCTCAAATTACCGTTTTCGGCCGCTCTGAATCCTTTTTCCATCAGCTCATTGACTCTGTCGTCCGTTGATTCCTTCTCCATCATCTCGGAGTCTTTCATTCTTTCACCGGAAATCCTTTTCTTGGCGGTGGGTTTGGCCCCACCGACGGCCTCCCGGTCCGAGAAGCGATCCTCGATTTCGTCACGATTCGTTCGCCGGAGTCGCCGGCCTTCAAAGGATATTTGGTATTCAAAACCGAACGACACGTCCGGACTCCCCTCAAGAAGGGCAAAGCTGGTCTGAGGCCGCAGGTGAACCCCCCTGGCCAACCTGAGGTCCGCTCCAAAAACCAGACTGAGAAAATCATTGAAGGTTACGCCAGCGATAGTGGATTCCGCCGTGCGAGTATGACCAACAACCTCCATACTGAAATCCGTAAAGTAATTGGAGCGGTAACTGTAACCCACTCCGTAGTTGATGAAATTGATCCACCGCCCTATCGGAGTCCTTGAGGCGCCCAGCACCTGACCGGACTGAATCGTAAAGCCTGCCTCCGAGTGAAACATCCCCTGACCCAGTTTAAACTTCAACGGAACGTTCATGGAAATGGCGGGATCACTGGACCCGTAGGGTTGTACGTCGGACTCACCGTTGAATTTCCCGGTAAACTGAGCCGATACGTTCGGGTGGATGCTGATCTTGGTACCGAGACGAATTCCTTCGATACCTTCACCGGTTGAACCCCCGGCGCCAGCGTCAACCGAATTATTCGAGTGGTTAACCCCCATGTTCAGTTCAATGTGATCAAGGATACCCATCCGGATATTAATTGCTTTAAACCGGGTGTTGTCGTACTCAAGCTGAGCTCCAGTGGGTCCTTGTCCAAGACTGCGATCCTGCTCGAAGTGCACCCCACCCGAGAACCTGGATTCTCCGTACGGTACAAGGTCAACGGGCTGTAAAGCTATTGGTTCGGCTGGAGCTGAATCGTGAACTACCGTCGCCAGCGTAAATAGCGCAATTAGAAACCATGTCAAATTATTCCTGTCCACTAAGTCGTGCCTCCCCTACCGGATCCAATCGTTCAAGTAGTGCGCTGGTACATATTTTTTAATTGTACTGGTTGTTGTTATTAATCGTCGGCGAACTGATACAAAAAATTAATGGGCTAACTCATTTCGTCCAACAAAGGGGTCGCAACCAACGCGATTAATAGGATTCTCGATCGGGATCGTCCTCGACGTATACCCTAACGGTGCTGTCCGTCCGGGATACTTTCAGATAAGCAATTCCCTGACTGCGTTGCAGTGCGACCGTGTTACCATGATTCTTCTTCCCTCCGGAAACCCCACCTCGATCCAGCAACGTTTCAGTAAACCGGCGGGCGGGCTGATCCCCTTCGAAGGTTAAGCCCCAGACAAGATAGGTGTCCCGTTCCGTCTCAACAACGGAGAGACGATCATCAAGAAAAGAACCGCCCCAGGACGGTTTCTGTTCGAGGCGACCCAACCACCGAAGAAGAAAGTAGACTCCCATTGAGTCCGAGTACTGACTTCCGGCCGGGGGATCCCCCAGGGAGTTGGAGCCCTCACCAGCTCGGGCGGACGACCGATATATGATTGAACGCGTCTGAACGGGTGGCTCCGAAAGCCAGTCAAGTGCCCGATCCCACGAGGATCCAGAGGCTTTATGGTACCAGTAGTACTGACCCCAGAAATACGGATCAATCATCTGCTTAATCAGGACATCAGGAGTATTTTGCATCATTTTAAGGTTTTTCATCAACCGCGACGAACCAGCGAACTGCTTGATGATGTCGAGCTGGCTCAGATTGATCGAGGTGAACCGCGTCAGTAGCCGGAAGACCTCCAGGTGTCGCTTTGAGGTAAAGTACTCGTCGTTCAATCGTTTCACACCGAGCTGGGAGGCCATCGTAACCAGATTGGCGTGTCCCTCGATCGTAAAATTAAACGCCATCATGGCGTCAAAGGACATTGTGGCCCGCTGGTGTCGCTTCGACATGGCCGCATAGTGCTGATGCTGATGAGCGTGCACAAGCTCATGAAGGTACATGAAGTACATCTGTGCCGCCGGGAGGTCACCGCTGAGCGTCCGGACGCTTCCGGTACTCGGATCGTAATAGGCCCCCGCCTGAGAACGATACAACTCAAGCAGTTGCTCCTCGAGATCGTAGTCCTCCGGAAGCAGACCGAGCTGGGAGTAAATCGTCGAAATGGAACCAAGTTCACCATCGCTGAAGGAGGCGTCAATCTGTTTTTGCAGGTACGTCAGAAACTCTTCCCGGCTCTGCGAACGGATGTCCACCGTTTCCTTAAAGGGCTTCCCCGTAATGTCTTCAATGGTCCGGGCTGCTCGCTCGTAGGCTTGTTGGTACTGCTGTGACTGCGAAGGGACCGTGAGTAAACAGAGAAATCCCAATGCCAGAAGTATTACATCGAAACGGATTCCCTTTACTACGATTATGTAATTTTTCACGCCTCGGATGCTTTTGCCTCCGTTGCAGCCGGTTCAAGGGATTCTTCCCTGAGACACTCGGCTCCCCTGACGACGCCGGCCAGAACCTGGGTTTGACCATCCGCAAGGGAGTTTAATTCGAGTTTTTCGTTCTCCCGGTGCTTGTTTTCGCCCCGGGCAAGTCCGAGTGTTACGGTTGGAATTCCTTCGTCCAGGAAAATGCAACTGTCGGAGGAAGCCGGTCCCTTGACGCTATTAACTCCAATCCTTTTCTGGATGGATTCCATTTCCTCCACGAGCCAGTGGCTTTCGTCAATACCACTTACCGGCCGACGGGTGACCTCCCGAAGTGTGATATCAACGTCGGTTTCCTCACTAACGTCCTCGACGGTCTCAAAAATACTGTCGAACAGTTCCTCGAGTAGATCGGAGTCCGTTGAACGAATTTCAACGTTGAGATCACACTCGTACGGTACCGTATTGTAAGCCGTTCCTCCCCGGATCAAATTAATGAAACTCAAGGGGTCCCGTGACTCCATCTCACGTTCGATCTCGCTCAGTCGTTTAATTAACGTTCCGATGACCTCTATAGGATTTCTACCCGTTTTCTCCCGATCCCTCCAGACGTGTCCACCTCGACTCTCGGCACTGATGCGGATTCGATTGTTCCCGAGCGACCAGTGGTCAATACGGCCAAGCCGGTGACCCTCAAGACAGTACGCAAAACCTATGTCCGAGCGACAGTGTTCAACGAAGTAGCGACTTCCTCGAAGGTTACCGTCGCCTTCCGTTCCTGTCGTTGCAACAAGAATAAGATGACCAATATCGTCCACCGGTAAAAGCCGTATCATGGAAAGAAGGGTCGCAAGTCCAAGACTGTCATCGCCGACACTCGGTCCGGTAATCTCGCGATCGTCTACGTGAACCGTATGGTCCACGGACCGATCAAACACCGTATCAAGGTGCGCCGTCAGACAGACGGCGGGAACGTCCCTGGATTTGATCTGCGCGACGACGTTACCCTCCGGATCCTGATAGACGTTGTCGACGCCCTCCTCCCTGAACCGACGTTCCATAAGCTGAGCCCGCTCCCCCTCGTCGAAGGTGGGTGCCGGAGTCTGACTGATGTTGACGATGTCCGTCAGAAGGGTCATCCGGTCGTTACGCACCTGTTGTCGGAACGATTCAAAGTCCGATTCGGTCAAACTCAACCGTATACCTCCCGATGAGAAATAGTCAGGCCGTTTTTTTTAACCGCCTAACGGGGTTATTTCCCGATGGGATAGATCATAGTATTCGTTAATTCGATCCCCGATATACTGAACGTATTCTCGCATGTTTTCGGAACTTACGTAATCAAAGTCTTCCTCGGGGAAGTTCGGGTTAAAACGGGGCTTACTGCAGGCAGCCCGGGGATGACCCTGATCCCGAAAGGTACCGATTTCCCGAGCTAATTCGTCTAAGTTCAGAACCCTTCGTTCGTCACTCACATTCCGGGTAGTCAGATTAGATTTAGAACGGGAATAAAAGATGTAATCAAGTTCAGGATACTGTTCCTTGAGGTAGCCAATCGCAAAGGGAACCGGTACATCGGGCTTGTCCTCCGGAGTATAAACGGCTCGGGTGACTCCAATGTTGGCAACACCGTCCGCTCCCCGCAGGTCGAGCTGGTACGTTCTATCCACTAATTCTTCGAGGCCCACCCGAACCCCCGGTTCCATGTCATCGTGAACTACCTCGTCAACTGAGAGCAATTCCAGTCCGGTGTGGTCCTCTATCAGATCGGACAGGTAAAAGAGGTACTCAGTGAAATTCCTCTCGTTAATTGAGTCAAACCGCTGCTCGGGAAAGGCCGGGTTCCGCGAGGGCGAGGCTGTGGCGGCACCGGGATGGCCTCCGTCGGCACCGGTACCGATGGTGCTCACTAGACGTCCCAGGTCGATGTCGTATCCGTCCTCGTTGACCCTGCGAGTTGAAAGCAGAAAGGATCCGTAGGCGTAAAGGAAGTAATCCATGTCGTAATACCCCGCCAGGTAATTCAGGGCTGAGGCAACGTTGATGGTTGGCTCGCCTCGATCGGGATCACAGTACGGCGAAAGTGAGGCGTAAAACTCGACACGGCGGCCAGTTTTATGCGCGTAGTCGCTCTTTAGCAGGTGTTTTTTTCGTGCAGTATTGGCGGTGAAAAATTCGAGCGGGTACCTGAAGACATTCCATCCTACTTCATTCCGGTAGCTTGCGTCCTCCGGAGGAATGACGAAGGTTATTTTGTGAAGGGTTCGACCCAGCCGGGGAAGAACTTTGGCGAGGCTTCTTTCGTACTCATTGATCGTTTCGTCCCAGCCCATGCGCCGCAGGATCGAGTCGTAAGCCCTCTCGGAGTCTACACTCATCAATCCTTTGCACATTCTCCGCTTGCTGAAGCGTGACCCGATTAGTTTTGAGAGTTCAACCGCCATTGGATCCTCCTCAAGGTGAAGGTCCTGCACCCGGGTTGCCTGACGCAACTTTCGCAGTCCCTCGTTATCGGCCACGGTCCCCTCAATGAAGTTTTCGTAAATTAACCCGGCACCACATTTCTGCTCGTCCCGTGGCTGATGCTGACCCCTTGGGAGGCTCGAAAGATTGATGGTTTCCAGAAAACCCTCCTGCCGAAGATCATCGAGTGTCTCAAGTATTCTCGGGTTGTAAGGATGATGATCGTCAATACGTATCAACCGTACGTCCTGTTTATCCAGATAACGAAGGTGACGACGAAGCATCTCCTGCTGTAGTTTGAGGGCCCGCTCAGGCATACCAGCGGTTCCCTCTTCGACTTTATCGGTGTTCTGGCTCCGGCGACCGGTGGAATCACTCCCCTCGTTCAGGTAACCGTCAAGGTGCAGTTCAACCGCACTCGGATCTGGATGTACCTCAGAATAATTTTCCGTGAGTTTCAGATTCGGTGGGAACGTGATGAAGTTGATGCCATCGATCGTAGCAGTGACACCGTAGTTCGAGCTTTCGGTATTCCCCACCAGCCTGACGCTTGCAGTGCCCCTCTCGTTCGTTGTAACCGTTACACTTTCTGCTCGAACGTCATGATCCCCCACAGGCTCAATTCGTACGGATCCCCGGGTGACGTTAAAAACAACGTCGATGTCCTCGACGGGGTGACCGCTGGCCTTCTCAATCACCTGGACGTCGAGGGAATTTCGTGAAGCCGGCTCATCGTGCAATGAATCCGGGTATACCCCTTTAATGAAATGAATAAGCTGGCGGCAACGGTTGTCCATAAGCCGAACATTAGCGTTGCTGGAACCTCCCGGTTCCATTTCATGAAGGATTTCGTAACTATTCCTGAGGTGATTCAGCAGGGGATTCTTTAGGCTTTTACACCAGTCGATCAGTGTTGTTTGCTGAGCCCGGCTGAGCGTTTCGTTCATTTCAAGTATTAAGGAGTAGGTCCCCGTAACGACAGCAAGACCCTCAACGAGTGGACCCAGAAGGTGTGTTGCTTTACCGAGCCGTTGTAGCCGTCCGTAATCAGTACCGGCGGCGTCGTTCAGCAGCAGTCGTTCTTCTACAAAACGCTGGGGAAGTTCATTCACCAGATCACGTTTCAGGTCGCTTTCCATTCGATCTGCAACCCGGCTTTTGAGGTTTTCAAAATCGGACCCAACTAAATAACTGGAGAGTTTTTCGAGCGACTTGCTCAACCCCCGGTTGTCGTGAACCTCGCGAACCGCCCCGTAGAACATCTCAGTGTACAATCGTGCACACCGAATTTCGTGAAAGGTCCGGCGTTCGAGGTACTTCGACAGCGTTTCGCTCAGGTCGTTGTAGGCGTCCTTCCAGCTCGTGGGATAAAACTCCGGACACTGGTGTAAGGTCCGCCTTAGTTTGTCGGTTGTATCGTAAAAGCTGGTCCGTTCATCCACGGCGTCACTGTGTTGCAGGCGGTGAAGTCGAAGTTCGGGGGCAAGCGCGTCTATGGGGAAATCGGGTAGGTATAGATCGCAACCGGAGTGCAGGTCCAGCTGTCGAAGTCCCTGCTGGTAATTCAGAAAATCAAACTCGTAGTCCTCACCGTAGGTAACCGTATGACCCAGGTCCTGCTGAACGAGCTTTTCCATCCAGACACCGTAGAAGGCGTTGGAGCTGACTGTGTCGAGGTCGCCGCCGCTTTCAGTTCCGAGGTCGTGTTGTTGTCCCGAGCCGTGTATGAGGAAGACCTTCTTCCTCACGGATTCACCCTCATTCGGGCCGCCGTTCCCCGGGCAACGTGACGGATTCGGGAACCCGGAAAAAATACATTCGCTTACTAAGGGCCGTGAAACCCATCCCAACCAGAGCGTCGTACTCGGCACTGCTCGAGTCTTCGAGTTTCGCTTCCACGTACTCCACATCCCCCTTCCGAAGTAGCTGCTCGGTGCGGCCGATCAATTCGTCCGCAAGTGCGGATTCCCCGGAGACATCTCCCAAATTCAAGTAGGGAATCCGGCCGGTCGTGGTAGCTCCAGCCGGAGGGTTGGTTTCGTAATCGTAAAGAATCAAACAACTGTTACCCGATCCTGATACGGAGTAAAATCCACCCCTACGGGAATCGTTCCGGTAGGACTCAAGTTTATCCATAACGAGGTCATCAAGTTGATCGTCGGTAAGCAGCGGAGCGACCACCGAG
>JBDGPI010000168.1:0-2373 GCA_042219765.1 Salsurabacterium abyssinicum (SeqCode) | reverse complement strand
TCCATTGGAGAATTGTCCGGCCGCGTCAAACTTAGGTGGGATCACCCACGATCCAGTCTTGTCGATGTAACCCCAGAGCCCCCCTTGTTTCGCGGGTGTGATCGACCCTTGAAAGGACAGAGTTTGCTGAAATTTCGGTTTGATCCGTACTTTAGTTTGAGTATCAAGGAAACCGACCATGCCCCGATCGTTAACAAACCGTATGAGCCCTTCGGACGCTCTGCTGATACGCCGGTAGGGAACAGTCTCGCCGGACCGCCCGGAGCCAATTTCCAGAAGTTTCCAGTTATCCTTTTCCTTGACCCGTGCAACGTTACCGACTGGCGGAGAGGCCCATTCGTACCGGTGAGGAACAACCAACGTCCCCTGCCGGTTGATGTACCCCCACTCACTTTCCTTTTTGACCGGAGCCCGACCGGACTGAAAGGACCCGGCGTCACGAAATTGCTTCTCGAAGAGAAACTCACCGCCGGTATCAATAAAGCGTTTATGATCCCCTGTTGCGACGACAGCTATCCCATTTCGGAAGGAACCGGCCCAATCATACTCAAGGGGAAGAATGGTATCTCCGTCTTGGTTGATATAACCCCAGGCGGAACCTTGCCTCACGGCGGCCCGATTGCTGCGAAAGTCGTAGGCCATCTCAAATCGGGGCTGTATTAACCAGGAACCGTCGGGCCGAATGTATCCCCACCGATTTTCAAGCCGGACGGCGGCAGCCCTTTCGGAAAACCCCCTGGCCGCCGAAAACTTTGGCGGAACGATCCATGTTCCCGTCTTGTTGATGTAACCCCACTCCCCGTTTTGTTCAACGGCGGCCAATCCGTTGCTGAAGGAACCGGCACTCTCGTATTTAGGGGGAATTGAAAATTTTGCCCTGGAGTCCGGTCTGGTTTCGGTTGTCGGAAGAGTGAAAAATACGTAGAGGATTACCGTCAGCGCCACTGCCAGAAGTATTAAAAGTTGCGGACGGTATTTTTTGTCGTTGATGCTCACGATAACAATCCATCCCCAGCCATGAGTCAGTGCCCCAATCTGGTTTTTGGTACCTCGCGTGCCACAGCAGAGGCTATTTTAAAAATGGAGTTTATCTCCGTTAGTACATGCCTTAGTATTTCAGCCACCCAACGGAACGGTGAACCACTCAATGCCAGTTAATCGTAAATCTTAGCAAATACCCTCGATTTAACGGTCAAGTGATCCTTCGTCACAGTCGGGACGAAAATTTATGAATGAGTGGATTGGACAGTGGGTAGTAAATTGTAGGGATTCCCTGTTGTCGGACGTTAAACGACTGCGCCTACACTATGCCCTGCTGCTAAAAAGCCTGCTTCTGTTAAGTATTTTTGGACTCGTTCACTCCTTTGGGAAAAACGTTTTCTACCATGGTATCGAAGCTCGCCATCTGATGAGTTCCTCAATCCTCCTGGAGGCACTCACTGATCCAGACCTATTTTACTTTTTTATTCCGATTCTCGCCGTGGTTACAACCGCCGTCGAAGTGTCATCGTGGGAATCGCTGGGTCCCCCCCGACTTCGCTACTTCGTTTTGTCCCTCGTCGGAATCCTACTCTGGTTTAGCGTGTTTGTGCCTTTTAACTACACGCTTGCGAGCGGATTTTGGCTGGACCGATTGGTGATCCTTGTTCTGGGTCTCTTATCGATTCTCAACCCGGGGTTCGTTCCGGGGTTCCTCTGTTCAGTTTACGTTTTCCTGGCTCAATTCAATCTGGATTTCCTCAACCCTACCCCGATGAAAAACACCCACCTGGTGGTTATGGGACTTTCGTTCTTCAGTGCCTACCTGATCCTGAGCATCTTCTGGTCGACGGAGTACGAAATTTTCCCGGTGCTCTGGTCGGTAATTTTCGCCTCCAACTACTTCACGGGAGGAATCCAGAAAATAACCGACGGTAGCTGGATACTGGCCTGGCCGCTTAGTCAGAACCTTGAACTTTTCCACACACACTTTGCTTTCTGGGGATGGTTGAGTTTCTTACCTCAGGGATTACACCGTCAATTGAACATTGTTTTAAGCTACATCGATCAACCATTGTTCCTGACGGTGTTATTGCTTGAAGTTGCCACCGTTCTTTTCTTAATTCATCAACGACTGCCAAAGGTTTTTTGTGTTGCCTTTATAGTCTTTCATTCGTCGATCTTTTTTCTTTCCGGACTGTTCCTCTGGATGTGGATTTTGATTGATGCCGCCACCTTACTGATCGTCGGTTCGGTTCCATCGGAATTCTTCGAATCAACATCCGCGGTGGCGCTTTCCATCCTCTTTATACTTTTACTGCCCTACCTTGGCTTTTTTCAGATCAGGGACGTTACCTGGTGGAATACTCGGTACCGGTACCGTTTTGAGTTAGT
>JBDGPI010000167.1:2571-6914 GCA_042219765.1 Salsurabacterium abyssinicum (SeqCode) | reverse complement strand
GTATTAATGAAATTTTGAGGAATCACGATTGCGAAAGACTTGGATTCACGCCCGAAGTTCGTGCCTATTTACCGGATCGGAGACCGGAAATCTAATTTTTACATTTCTTTTACATCTTACACTCCAAATTTGACATTATTTTTATACATCACTTCTTATCCTATCCAGTCATGATTAATGAGTTTCCCTATCTGAGGAGGATTCCGACTTGAGCACCCAGCAAGAAAGCCTGTCCCGGGACATGTCGTTATTCGACATCACCATGATTGGTGTCGGCGCCATGATCGGAGCGGGGATCTTCGTCCTGACCGGGGAAGCCGCCGGTGTCGCCGGACCGGCTCTCATTCTAAGTTTTGCCTTAAACGGAGTCGTCACCATCTTCACCGCCATGGTTTACGCGGAATTGGGGTCCGCGATTCCCGAGGCGGGAGGTGGGTATCTCTGGATCAAGGAGGGATTGCCCGGCTCGAACGCCTTCCTCGCGGGATGGATGAGCTGGTTTGCTCACGCGGTGGCCGGTGCGTTGTACGCTCTGGGTTTCGGAGCCTTTATTTTCGAACTTCTGCGAATCTATAACATTCCGATCTTCGGCCTGGATTTTGTGCTCGCCAAGAAAATTTTTGGACTGATGGTTGCGGCATTGTTCGCCTACATCAACTACCGCGGAGCCAGTGAAACGGGTCTTGCCGGTAACATTGTCACGATGGCCAAGTTGATTGTCATCGGCCTGTTTTGCCTGTTTGGACTTAAATTCATGTTTTTCCCGGACCTCTGGTTCACGATCGGCGAAGGCGGGGGTATGGGCGTCGATCAATTGAATCCCTTCATCCCGGAGCAGACAGGATGGCTCGGAATTCTTTCGGCAATGGGCCTGACCTTCATTGCTTTTGAGGGCTACGAGATTATCGTTCAGGCGGGCGAAGAGGTCGAGGAACCCCGGAAAAATATTCCCAAGGCCGTCTTCTGGTCGCTGTTCATTGTCGTGCCGATCTATATGCTGGTTGCCTTTGTTTTGATTGGAGCCTCTCAATCCGGCCAACTTATTCATGCCCTCGAAGCCATCGGGGAACACGTCCCCGCCGAACTTACGGTCAATTCTCCGAACTGGAAGATTCTGAAGCACGTGGGCGAACTGGGGCTAGCTCGCTCGGCCGCACAGTTTGTGCCCTATGGTGCCGTCTTGATTCTGGTCGGTGGGCTGTTATCAACGATGTCCGCCCTTAACGCGACTACTTTTAGTTCCACCCGGGTCGCGTTTGCGATGGGACGAGACCGGAACCTTCCGGACGCCTTCGGAAAGATTAGTTCGACCACACGGACTCCCTACATAGCCTTGCTCTGGACGGCTTTGATGATCGGATTCATGGTGGCATTTGTCCCGATCACCACGGTCGCGGCGGCCGCCGACATCATGTTCCTGCTTCTCTTCCTGCAGGTGAACGTGGCCGTCATTACGATTCGCAAAAAATACGGGGAGGACCTTGCGTACGGTTACCTGATGCCGTTTTATCCGGTCGTCCCCATAATCGGTATCGTGACGAAGTTGGCCCTGGCTTTGTTCATGTTCGACCATTACCCGATTGCCTGGGTTTACGTGTTGATCTGGCTGGCCGTGGGTTTTGGACTTTACCGATTCTACGCAATGCATCGCGAACGGGAAAAGAAGGCCCCGCCTGTGCTGGCCGAGGAACAGCCTCTTGACGTAAAACCACGGTCTGTCCTGCTTCCCATCGCTAACCTTGAGACCGCGAAGGAGCACATCGACCTGGGAGCAAAGATCGCCACGAAACTGGACAGTGAGCTGGTCCTGCTTCACGTGGTGTCGGTTCCCGATCAACTTCCCCCGAGTGCCGCCACGGAATTCGTGGAGGAGGTTCGCCCGATGGTGAACGACGGCCGGGACTATGGCCGGGACCAGGACGTCCCGGTGCGAACCATTATCCGGGTCGGCCACAAGCCGGCGAAGGCCATTATTCACACGGCCAAGGACAAGAACACTGATTACCTGATCATGGGGTGGAAAGGTGCCGTTCACAAAGATGAGACTGTCATCGGTTCGAACATCGACGAGGTCCTCAAGGAATCGAACTCCCATGCCATCGTCATGCAGAAAACCAGCGGTTCGGAATCGGATGACATCCTGGTTCCGGTAGCCAATCCCAACCTGGCTCCGCTGTCGATCGGTGTCGGTAATCTCCTGCGGCACGATCCTAAGGTAGGGTCGGTCACGGTCCTTCACCTGTCGTCGGACCCGCTTTCGGATGAGGAAAAACAGGAGTTTTCCGAGCAAATTCACGAACAAGCACTGGAAACCGAGGACGCCCCGGCCAGTTTCTTCGAGGAAAACTCCCCCGTCAGCATTGAATTTGATACCACAAATGACGTGATCGAGGAGTTGGCGGACCGTTCCTCTCAATATGACCGCATCGTCCTTGGAACGACCCAAGAAGGTTTCTTGAGACGAAAGGTTTTCGGGAAGATTCCGACGGAGATTGCGAAACGATCCTCCTGTCCGGTGGTCTTTGTTCGACCAAAAGCTCCCGGCGTGCAGTTTGAAGTCCAGCATTTCTTCCAGTTTTTCCGGGAGTTAGAGGACGAGGATATCGAGTAGTTTTCATTCATTGAAATTGGATCGATTACACGGAGTTGAGAATTGCCATGTCCTATGAAGAACTGGAGCAACACAACGTTTTTCTCCCCGAGGAGGCCCGAGGAGAGGCGGATTTGCACACCACGATCAACCAACCCCTTTTGCTGGGAATTATGGTGTTTGGAGCCATTGCCTGTGGCCTGATGTGGTGGGGCGGCGGTTACCTTCTCACCTGGGTCGGCGCCGGTTGTTTTGTGCTGTTTATGCTTTTGTTCACACTGGCCTCAAATGCCGGAATCGACAGTCAGAACGAACAGATCGACGAATTAATCGAACAAAGTCAAACCTAACGTATCTCTCATCCGGACCGGGTAAGGTAGGTTCTTAACGTGCCGTCCGACCAGGCGATCTCGGCTTCCTCGAGGCCTACACCATGGGACTCGGGACCATGATTGGGGCGGGGATTTTTGTCCTGCCGAGTATTGCCGCCGCCAACGCGGGACCCGCCAGCATGATTTCCTTTGCCATCGGCGGAATCGTCAGCCTGCTTGCGGCGCTTTCCCTGTCGGAGCTGGCCACGGGCATGCCCCGGGCCGGAGGTAGCTACTATTACATCAACCGGGCCATGGGCAGTTTTTTTGGCAGTGTTGTCGGGTGGGGAATGTGGTCGGGTTTAACCTTTGCGACCGCCTTTTACATGCTCGGTTTCGCCCAGTACATGACGTATTTTTACGGCAAACTTCCCATCGGTATCACGGCCCTGGTGATGGCCTTCTGCCTGGTCATGCTGAATTACCGGGGCACCAAAGAAAGCGCCACCTTCCAGAACGGAATCGTTATCCTCCTTGTCGTGTTCATCCTCATTTTTATTTCCTTCTGTATATTCGAGGTCGACCTGTCAACCCTGCGTCCGTTTAATCCCGAGGGGTGGGGTGGCGTGGCGATGACGGCCGCGACGGTCTACGTTGCGTTCATCGGGTTCGAAGTGATTGCGACCAGTGCCGAGGAAATCAAACAGCCCGGACGGAACCTTCCGCTCTCGATGATTGCCTCGGTCTTAACACCAACACTGCTGTACGTGCTCGTCATGTTTGTTTCGACGGGGATTCTGCCGATACCGGATATCGTCAGCTCCCGCATACCCGTGGCTGATGTCGCCTAGCTGGTTATGGGTCCCATGGGAGCCTTAATGATGGTTGCCGGTGAGGTGCTGGCCACGGTATCAAGTGCCAACGCGTTCATTTTATCCGTGGTACGGGTTAACTTTGCCATGGGACGGGATCGGATCCTGCCGGAGTGGCTGAACGAAGTCCATAAGACCTATCGAACTCCGTATCGGTCCATCTTAATCACCGGTGTCATCATTCTTCTTTTGATTCTGATCGAAGCGGGTATTGAGACCCTCGCCGACGTGGCCAGTTTCACCTACCTCGTCACCTATTCTCTCGTCCACGTGGCCGTCATTGTCATGCGACGGGCCGACCCGGCCAGTTACGAACCGGATTTTAAGTTACCGTCGGTGGCCTATCCGCTTGTGCCGGTGGTCGGATTGGTGTTAACCGTTGTCATACTTTCACAAATGAGACCGCTGGTGATTGGAATCGGGGGAGGCATCATGGTCCTGGCCGTTGTCTGGTACCTATTGTATGCGCGGACTCGTGCCACGGATCAGCACCTTGTCGGAGAAGCCATTCTGAAACCCCACGAGCGTCAGCGTCGTGAGGAAAAACCGGGCTACAAAATTGTTGTGCCG
>JBDGPI010000167.1:0-2505 GCA_042219765.1 Salsurabacterium abyssinicum (SeqCode) | reverse complement strand
CACGACGATGCGGAACTCGTGGTTATTAACGTAATCGAAGTCCCCGATCAGACCGCACTTTCCCAGGATCTCGAATTCGAAGAAAAACGTATCCGGATTCAGCAGGAGTTGCTGGACGCGGCACGTGAATTTGCGGAGGAACAAAACATCGGCCTGCGTACGCGTGCCATTCTTGGACGTGACATTTCGGAAAGTATCTTGAATGTCATCGACGACGAGCAGGCCGATCAGATTCTCATGGGCTGGAAAGGTGATCGAAGTACCCGGGACAATATCCTCGGTTCCAAAATCGACGACGTTGTTGAAGACGCCCCCTGTGAAGTCACGCTGGTCAAGTCGAAAAATACGGATATCAAAGACGTGGCGGCGTTTGTCGGGACGGGAGGCCACGCCCGGCTGGCCGCACAACGAGCGTATGAATTTGTCAAAGGAACGCCCGGGGGAACCCTGACCCTGGTTCACGTGCAGGATCCGACGAGGGAAGAAAATGGCGACGTGATTTCTTTGATCGCTGAAGAACTGGGTCTGGGTGGAAATGAATACAGGGTGAGTCAGCCGGAATCGGAGGATATTGAGCAAGCCTTGCTCGATGAATCGTTCAACTACGACACCGTATGTGTTGGTGCCACGGAAACCGGCCCCTTCCAGCGGGCTCTTTTTGGCTCCATCCCGGAGAACCTGGCCGTGAACACGACAGCGACGGTTGCCATGGTCCGGGAGGAGCCTCCGACCCCGAGAAGTTTCACGAAAGCCCTCAAAAAACGGTTTCCCTTTCTGGGTTGATGAGGGTGGTTCCCCGGAGGAAACGGGTTCTCCACGAAAGAAACGGATGAACATGTTTTGACATGGCCCTTTTTTTAGCGAAAGCCGTTCTCGTTTTCCTGGCGGTATTTTTTCTGACGTCGTTGCTTGTCACTGCGTTTGGCGGTCTTTTGCTCGGCTTGTTGGCGGTTGTTGGATGGATTAAACAGAATTCGCCCTGGTACGGCCCACTGCTCGGCGCGGCTCTTTATTTTCTGGCCCGGGAAAGCCATCGCTATGTGTTGTCTTATTTCGATACGTCGTTTCCCTGGCTGTTCCAACGGAGCAACTACACGTTTTCCGTGATGTACTGGTACGGACGGGTTATGGGGCTTGGAACGTTCTATCCATTCGCGAAACATCTGCTCCACGAGTGGGCCTGGAAACACTGGGTCAGGGGCGGATCTGACGAGTTATAGACGTTATTTGTCGCAAACTTTCTGGACGGGAGTGAATGAATCATCGCTCAATTAATCGGGAGTACATTTTATCCAGGTTTTTTGGAGTCCTGGTCCGAGGTGGACATCGGTGCCCTTGTACTGCTGATTTTATTCATTGTCATTTATCTTGCGGAATTTCTTTACCACCTTTGGTATGACCGAGAGAATGAATAACCATGAACTGGCTTATTATTGGTGGAACATACTTTGAAGGTACTTGTTTAGCGTGGATGTGCAATTCACTCTATAATAGGGTTCATTCTTCCTGTTTCGTGGTATTTTTCAGTTTCCGGAGCACAGGATGTGCTCGTTTCGGAAACTGAAACCCTCGGAGTGGCCTGGATGGCCACGAGAATGAACGAAATAGGGAGAATGAACCCTTCTACACCGGGGACGCTAAACAAGTACCTTTGAAGACGAATTACGAACGGTGTTAACGAACCAGGGGGACACGGTTCGGCTACTCATTCCCGACCGTCGGGGGGAAGGGATTACGTCTCCGGACAAGTTTTTGAGCTGGCTCAGCGATCATTCTGTTGAGGTGTCCGACCTGAAGGAGACACAATTCATTATTGATTTTGACGGAATGGACCTTGGATTTGTCCTGGCCGCCGAACTAGCGCTGGAACAAACAAAAGTCGGGAGCGTCTATTATTTAACGGCCGAGGATGATCGAACACAAATCCTGGAAATGATTTCCGGAGGCCAGGTTTTAAATAAAAAAGATACGGACGTGAATGAATTCGTGGAAAAACTTAGACTATCGTAAAAGACTGATGATTCCGTCGAGGTGAAGGAATCTCGTGTTTGACCCGCTTGCTCGACCGTCGTTTATTTCCGATCGACCGTCCATACGGTATGGTGGTACGATTTTGGTCCTGGGAATTTGTACTGCGTTTGCCCTGGGGCTGAACGCTCTTCATCTTGCGGAAACCAATCTGGTCATGATGTACGTCCTCGGGGTGACCATCACGTCGGCCTGGTTCGGGGCCGGACCCGGAATTCTTGCGTCGGTCTGTGGTGTCCTTTTATTCAATTTCTTTTTCACGTCTCCGCACTATACGCTGGTCGTCGATGATACGGAATACGTCATCACCTTTACCGTTATGTTGGCCATTTCACTTCTCATCAGTGAACTTTTGTCCCGGATTCGCCAGCAGGCTGATGAGGCCCGCACCCGGGAAAAACAGACCCAGGACCTCTACGAATTCAGCCGTCACCTTACGGGCTCCGCCGGTCCGGCCAATATAGCCCGTGTCGCCGA
>JBDGPI010000166.1:0-5927 GCA_042219765.1 Salsurabacterium abyssinicum (SeqCode) | reverse complement strand
AATTTACTGTACTTTTACGTGTCCATTTACTGTATTTTACGATGGCCAAACACACTTCAAGCTGATCGCTGACAGCTGAGTGCTGATAGCTGTATACTGGGACAAGTATTGCTGTCACGGAGTAGTCTTACCCTGGCAATACTCTTCGCTCCGTGGATTCGCACCTCTCAGTGCGTTTACTAATGGATTTTTTTATTCTGGTATTGGGTTGCCTTGGACACGGGATTGCCTGAAAAATGTGAATTATTACGAAAAACCCGGGAGGAAGTTGACTTGGAAAGTAATCAATACTTCTACAGGCGTATATTCTTACTGGCCGGCGTTGTTTAACTTGGGGTGGGAATCTGGGGAGGGCTCGTACGGCTTGGCCTGTTTACCCTTCCGGTTACGACGGAGATTTTCGTTCACCATGGAGCCATCATGGTCGGGGGATTTCTGGGAACGTTAATTGGATTTGAGCGAGCCGTTGCTGTCGATCCCGACTGGCCGTTTCTTACCCCGTTTTTCTGTATTACGGGTACGGTACTTTTGTTAGTGGGGGTGAACCCGGTATGGGGAAAGGGATGTGTACTGGCGGGCAGTGTCGTTATGACGTTGGTGTTTGCCTACCTTTTATATCAACAGTGGACGGACCACGGTGTATTATTGATGATTGCTTCGGCCTGCTGGGTTACGGGAAACGGATTCTGGTTGTATGGCTGGTCCGTACTTCGACTGGTCTACTGGTGGATGTCGTTTCTGGTGTTAATCATTGTCACCGAACGTCTCGAATTGAACCGCCCGATGACCATCGAAGGTTTCAAAAAAATATGGTTTTTCGGGTCTTTTGGTGGAGTCATCGCCGGGTTGGTTCTTCGGGGCTGGTATCCGGTGTACGGATCGATCGTGATTTGGAGTTACCCTGGCACTGTTATCCGTGTGGTTGATTGTGTACGACGTGGCCCGGCGCACGATGTGGGGGGGTGGGGAGCAGGGATTTAGCGGGTGGTGCATGTTTACCGGTTACCTGTGGTTGTTACTGGGAGCCGTGCTGATGGTTGTGAACCCCGTCCGGGGTTCGGGATTTTACTACGACGCTATTTTGTCATGCCGTGTTCTTAGGGTTTGTGTTCTCGATGATTTTTGGACACTCGCTGATCATTTTTCCCAGTGTCATTGGCCGGGCGATACCGTTTCGAAAAGAGCTGTACGGACCACTGGTGCTTTTGCAGGGTGGGTTTCGATAAAAAACTTCCCTGTAACCAAATTATCGCTTGACCCTGTACCTTGGTACAGGGCTTATACTTTTGAATGAGGTGATTGAGATGAGTATGACAACGGGGCAGGTAGCCGATCGTGCCGGAGTTAATAAACAGACGTTGAGATACTACGAGGATATTGGATTGATTGAGGATCCTCCGCGGGATTCGTCCAATTATCGCCAGTACCCGGAAGACACGGTACGTCGGATTAAGTTTGTGAAGCGAGCACAGGAGCTCGGTTTCACGCTGGATGAAATCGAAACCCTGCTGGAGATGACCGAAGGTGGGTCCGAAATCGATGACGAAATACTTCGGTTCACCGAGCAGAAACTGGAGGAAATTCGGGAGAAGCTAAAGGAGTACCGAAAACTTGAGCACGTGTTGTCCCGGCTGGTGGAAAACTGCCGTTCGGGGGCTGATGTCGAACCCTGTCCGTTGATCGAGGTTCTCACGGGGGAAAAAGAAGTCGAGGTGTAATGGAGTAGTTCTACGGACCTATAACAAAGCTCGCAGATTAACGCAGAAAGGGCAGATAAAAAAACGGATTTCAAGGTTTTTTTCAATTTTCAATAAAGAGTCCACTCTAAAAAGGTTGTCATTGCCGGGCTCGACCCGGCAATCCATCCCGTAGAGCCTATACTCTGGATTCCTGCTTTCGCAGGAATGACGAATAAGGGTTTTTAGAGTGGACTCAATAAAAAATTCATCAGCGTTAATCAGCGCAAATCTTTCAGAAATGAGTAGGCTCATTCATTACCGGACAGGATTTACAGGATGGACTGGATTCCGTGAAAAATCTTGAACAGATTCATTCAACCAAAATTATCTTGTTCATCCTGTCTAATAAAAATGAGTAGGTCCAGGTTATTTTACGAAGGAGGTTTTACGGATGAAACTTCAGGTTCTTGGTAGTGGTTGTTCAAAATGTCACAAGGTGGAAGACCGCGCCCGGGAAGCCGTGGAACGACACGGGAAGGATGTGGATCTGGAAACGGTGTATGACCTAACTGAAGCCAGCGCAATGGGCATGATGGACGCTCCCGGCGTGGCCGTGGACGGCGAGGTAAAGATTCAGGGGCGTGTGCCCGACACGGACGAGATTATCGAGTTGATTGAAACCGGGTAACCCCGGACTTAGACATCGAGAGGTGACGGTACCATGGATTGGTACGGGGCCCTACAAAAGGCACTGTGGTTCTGGTTGTATGATTTTACGAAGATCATCCTGATGATGACGGTTTTGTTTTACGGTTTGATGTACGTGAGGACCTATTTGACTCCGGCTGTTATCTCGGATGTACTTAATCGGTATTCGGGAGCGTCCTATCCCCTGGCCTCCTTTTTTGGCGTCCTGTCCCCGTTTTGTTCCTGTTCATCAATACCCCTGTTTTTAGGGTTTCTCGGTATGGGAGTGGGATTGTGAGCAACGCTTACGTTTTTGTTGACCTCTCCCATGGTGAACCTGGCGGCACTGTCGATTTTGCCGACGATGGTAGGGTTGCGTATAACGATATTGTACGCGATTGCCGGAGTGGTCGTGGCCATTGTGGCGGGTATGACACTTCAGCTTCTCGGATTCGAGCGTTACGTGGAACGACCGGACACGGGAAATTCCCCGTCAAAAGAGAACAGCTCCAACCGCTGGAAACAGGCCTACCAGCGGACCCGCGAACAGATGGTTGAGCTATGGCCGTACGTGGCGGCGGGGACGGCGGTTGGTGCGATTATTCACGGATTCATTCCGACAACCTGGCTGGAGCGGTATGCCACGGGTCCGTTTGCGGTGCCCCTGGCGGTGGTGCTGGGCATTCCGATGTACACAAACGTACTGGGAGCTCTACCGGTGATTGAAGCCCTGATCGGTAAGGGCGTTTCCGTTCCGGTTTCGATTGCCTTTTTGATGAGTGCTACCGGGTTGTCCGTTCCGGAGTTTATTATGCTAAAAAAGGTGATGGACGCTCGTTTGTTAGGGGCGTTAATTACCATTATTGGAGTAGCCATTATCGGCGTGGGATACGCGTTGTATTTTGTATAAACATGATTCCGTAAAGGAGGATAACGATGAAGTTTTACAAGTGTGCGTTCGTGACAATGGGATTTCTCGTGTTGCTATTCCTGGCGGGTTGTGGAGACCCCGGAAACGAGGAAACCCGTAGCAATGAAACGAATCGGCCCCAGCAGGAGAGAACCTCTCCTTCCGGTTCGTCCGGAGTCCAATCCAAAAGTGACACTCTTCCGTTATTGCCGATTATGATTAACCTGGAACAAAATATGAATGCGATCCAGTCGGGAATGTGGCGGGAGGATTACGACCGAATCGAACAAGCCGCCGAGGGCATAGGGAATCACGCGAAGATTCCAAAATCCGAAATAAAGACGATTCGTTCCATTCTCGGGAAGAAGGAGTTCAAGAAGTTCGTGGCCGACGACAAAACCGTACACAGGAAGTCACTGGAACTTGCCGGAGCGGCCCGGAAGGAAAATTTTAAGAAGGTGACCGACCTGTACGTCGATTTATACCGGGGTTGTGTTTCATGCCACCTGAATCACCGTGAAACCATCCGAAGGAGTCCGCAGTGGAAATAACGGGTTAGATACCCGCTCCATAAAGCGAAACGATGTCAATAAAGGCCTATTTGTATGTTTTGCCGGTTCCATGTGATGTATATCATAACTGCTTCCTCGGTGTAGCGGTACACTTTTTTTTAGGATTAATTAGCTTTTTGTTGTACAATTTAAGCAACGTTGCGTTGTAGTGTACTCAGGGATTATGAAACTGTAATGGCATTACCCCGATACAAATCAGGGTATTTGTTGGTCGTAACACTATCTGTATATAGTTCATCCTGAATTGTGACGGGGAGTACGCTTACTTTTCTTTTACGAGAAGAAAGGTAAGCAAAAGAAACCTGTAGCATTTGCCTGTTTGTTGTTAGCCATTGGCTTTAAGCTAAAAGCCAATAAAACCAACTATCTAAGGCTGATGGCTGAATACTGAGTGCTAATAAACCCGGGTTTTTTGATTCGATCTTTTTTCGCAAAAAAGATTGGTTTGTACATTCCCGAGGTAAATCCTACCTACATCGTATCCAGGTCGCGGAGTGTGTGATTTTAATGGTGACTTCTACTGCAAAAGAAACGATTATACAGGGTGGGATGGGAGTGGCGGTTTCGAGCTGGGAGCTGGCCCGTGCGGTGGCCAAAATGGGTCAGATCGGCGTCGTGTCCGGAACCTGTATTGATACGGTGATGGTACGTGAACTCCAGGACGGTGATCCCCACGATCGTGTTGACGTTCTGAAGGAGTATCCCGACCAGGAGATCGTCGAGGAAATCATTGATACGTTTTACGTAGAGGACGGAATTGACGAGGACGAACCCTACCGGTTGTTACCGATGCACCGTTTCGAGCCCACGGTAAAATCCCAGAAGATATTATCGGTGGCCGCATTTTGTGAAGTACGCATGGCCCAGAAAGGTCACGACGGTCAGATTGGTATCAATCTGCTGGCTGAACTAAAGCGATACACGCTCCCCTGCATGTACGGGGCCATGCTTGCAGATGTGGACAAGGTATTAATCGGGGCCGGTATTCCCATGGAGGAGGCCCGCCAGTTACCCAAACTGGCCCGGGGAGAAACCGCTCGCCTGAAACTGGACGTGGATACCTCCAACCACGAGGAAGCAGACGGGCCTTACCACTATGAGCTGGATCCGGGTGATTTGTTTGATGAACCGCCTAAACTGGACGTGCCCGATTTTTATCCCATCATTGCGTCCGACGTTCTGGCCAAAATCCTCAACCACAAGCTGGATTCGGAACTAATTACGGGCTGGATTATTGAAGGACCCGTGGCCGGAGGTCACAACGCTCCGCCTCGAAGCAAGGAATACGACGAGGAGGGCAACCCCGTGTACGATGAGAAGGACGTGGTGAACCTGGACCGGGTCCGGGAAATGGGATACCCGTTTTACCTGGCCGGTGGTTTTGGTTCCCATGAACAATACCAGGTAGCTCTCGATAAGGGGGCCGAAGGAATCCAGGTCGGGTCCCTGTTTTCCCTCTGCAAGGAGTCCGGTTACCCCGATGAACTTACCGAATCACTGGTTGAACAGATCCACAATGATGATATTTCAATACGGACGGATGGAAGTATTTCTCCCACGGGTTACCCGTTTAAAGTCGTGGAAATGGAAGGTACCAACGGAATCCCGGAAATTCTCCAGCAACGGACCCGAATCTGTGACCTCGGTTATCTACGTGAGCCATACCTGGACGAACACGGTCGCGTCCGGGGCCGGTGTCCCTCCGAACCGGTGGATGATTTCGTGAGAAAGGGAGGGGACCCGGAGGAAACCGAGGGACGGGGATGTCTCTGTAATGGATTGTTTGCCAATATCGGTCTTGAACAGGTCCAGGACAGTGGACGTGAAAACAAGTTGTTCACCGGAGGGGACAGCCTGGTGGATTTACCGCTGGGATCCGCCTCGGAACCACGGTTTTACGCAAAGGACGTGGTGAATTACCTGCTGAACGGCGAGTAAGGTCCCCAAACCTTCAATTTGAATTTCACCAACTTTCAAACTTTCAACCTCTGAGGCTAACATATAATCAAGTATAATTAAAACCGGATTGATGTCCCGACAGAACCTTCCGACGAAAATAAATTGTAGCGCATAGACTCA
>JBDGPI010000165.1:13966-19714 GCA_042219765.1 Salsurabacterium abyssinicum (SeqCode) | reverse complement strand
GGAATTCAGCAAATTAGACAAAATATTTTCAGCGTCATGAATAGTTCAGGTTAGGGCTTTTTTTCAGCTGTTCCCTGGACCGCACATAATTGGACCCAAGTAATTCGATTCTTATTGAATAACGATCAACTAAACCGGTCGGACAACTAGTCTTTCAGTCAAACTCAAGATCTATTGACTTCTCTCAACAATTCCCTCTGGCCAGATTCACTTTTCTCAGCTGGTGGTACACAGTTCATTGTTTCACTAAAACGCTAACCGCATACCATCTGATCGACATTTATCGACGTTTCCCGTTGATGTACAAATATTTTTGGTTACTGTAGTTCTCACTAGAGGAGCGTCCCAGAATCAGGAGTATTTCTGAAGTAAAGTATTAAACTCTTTTTATTCGGTTCAGAGTAAGTATTCATGACACTAAAAAACAAAAAATGATTACTTTAGAATACAATAATAACCTGAAATCTTCTAATCAGTCTTTCGCAGGCTTCGAGGGCGGTAGATGACAATCACTGATGGTAAATCCAGTTTCTCGGAACTGCGCCCCATTACCGAGTCTATTTCAATCCCTGCCCAAACGCACATAAAGCGCACATTAAAAATTGCTCATCGGCTACTTGACGCATCAATTGCACACCTCACCTTTGTTAACGGGGACATGTACTGGCTTAACGCCTCCGATGAACTCAATCTCCAGCAGCTTAATGAGGCTCCTCCGCTTGTCTCGACGCTTTTATCCCGGGCCGAACAACTTCTCTGTGTTGAACCGGGCGAAAACGGGGATTCAGTTGATCAGGCTCAAATGACTATAGCCGGTCATTCCTTTAAATCGGCTCTCGGGGTACCCATCAGCCTGAATGGGGTCACTGTTGCGGGTCTTTGTGTTTACCACGGGGAGTCACGTCAATTCACCGACGAGGACGAGGAGAATTTACGGCTTGCGGCCGATCAGATCAATTCCCTCCTGACACAGGAGAATGGTTCACTATCCGGGATCACTAATGCCCTCAACAACTACAATGACTTCCTGGAAAACATACCTCTTGGGGTCTTCCGCACCCGGTGGGATGGTGAAATAGTCAAGGTCAACGCCGCAACTGTGTCGATGATGCATGCCGATTCCAAGCAGGACCTACTGGGTCGCAACATCCTGAATCGTTACGTCGATACCTCCCTCCGCCAGGAAATCCTCGACGAAGTCCGCGAAAATGGTTCCATAAGCGAAAAAACGCTCAAAGCCCGGCGCCTTGACGGCGAGACGTTCTGGATTGACCTAACACTTCATTTAACCGAAGAGAACGGTGAGAAGTTTTTTGACGGTATTGTTCGAGACATAACGGAGAAAAAAGAGGCCGAGGAGGACCTCGAAGAGGCACTAAGACGCTTGGAAATGACCACGCAAGCGGGTGAGGTGGGGATATGGGAGTGGAAAGTCGGTACCGATGAAGTCTTCTGGGACGACGAACTTAAAACAATTCTCGGCCGGACCTCCGAGAGTTACAAGAACTTCCTCAATCAAATACATCCCGAGGACCGAGACCGGGTTCTTGGGGCAATTCAGGACGCCGTCGACGGTCGGAGTACCTACCATGAAATTTTTCGCATCAATCATTATCAGTCCGACGAGATCCGCTGGATTGAAGCACAGGGAGAGGTGCAGGAAGCCGAAGACGAGCAGAAAATGATGTACGGAACCGCCGTTGACGTCACGGAACGAGAAGAAGCCTACCGGTCACTGGAAACAAGTGAAAAACGCCTGAAAACGATTATCAATAACACCCGGGACATTTTTACGGTCGTCGACGATAATGGTCGGATACTTTACGAGAGCCCGGCTATCGAACGGGTCCTGGGATACGATCAGGATGAACTGCTGGACCAGTCCGCCTTTGACTTAATTCATCCCGACGATCAGGAGCAAGTCGCCGAACGATTCCAGGCCCTGCTCGAGGATGAGCCTCCCAGTTTCGACACGACGGAATGCCGTATTCAAAGTGCCGACGGGGAATGGGTCTGGCTGGAAATCTCCGGGTCGAACCTCTATCAATCCGTCTGGAACGGATACCTGCTTACGTCCCGCAACATCAACGATCGCCGTGAAACTGAAGAAGCCCTGCGTGAAAGTGAACGCCGGTTCCGCCAAATGGCCAACAACATCGGTGAGATCTTCTGGATGCACGATGCCGAAACTCACGAAATTCTTTACGTAAATCCGGCCATTGAGGAAATATGGGGAAAACCCCCTGAATATTTTTACAATCATCCCGACGGTTGGCTAAAAGCCATCGTGGAGGAGGACCGTGAAAGAGTCAAATCAATTTTTCAGGAAGAACCACTGAATGAATTCGACGTCGAATACCGAATCGAACGTGCCGATGGAGAAATCCGCTGGGTCCACGATCATGGATACCCCGTGTGCAACGATCAGGGAGAAATAATCCGTCTCGTCGGCACGGCAAGGGATATCACCGAACGAAAGGAGACCGAAAAGGAACTGGAACAGACCATTGAGGATCTCCGTCGGACAACCGTTTCACGGAATCACCTCGACCACCTACTTTCGACCATGCCCAGCGCTCTAATGATCCTGAACGATCATGGCGAAATCACCCGTGTAAACGCTGCATTATGCGAGTTACTGAATTTTTCACGGAGCGAACTCCTGGGGCGACATTACGATGACGTCCTCGATGCCAGGGGCTCACGGGCCGTCGAAAACGTGCTTGAACCCTCCGGCTCCGGCATGATTAAGAGCCGGGAAGTAAATTACGTATCGAGTGACGGTCGGACGATACCCGTCCTGCTTTCCACGACCAAACTTTCGGACGACACCAACCAAGCCGGTGAGGTTATCTGCCTCGGTCTTGACATCACTGAACGCAAAGAAGCTCAACTCGCCCTTGAGGAAAATGAAAAACGCTTCCGCCAGATGGCCGAAAACATCGACGAAATCATCTTTATGTTTTCCGGGGACTGGTCCGAATTACATTATATAAGTCCCCGCTACGAAAGCATCTATGGTCGATCGCGACAGGATTTGGAGGAGGACCCTGGTGATTTCTTTGAGGCGGTACATCCTGACGACCGAGACAAAGTTCTTGATGCCCTGCAAACCGTGGATAACGGCGATAAAGTGACACTTGAATACCGAGTCAACGAATCCGAAAATTACTCGCGCTGGGTGCTTGCCGAATGTAAACCACTCCGAGATGAAACGGGGTCCGTTAACCGCTACGTTGGCACCATCAGAGATATAACGGAACTCAAGAACACACAGCAGGAATTACAGCGTGCACTGGACGAAAAAGCCAATCTCCTCAAGGAAGTCCACCACCGCGTCAAGAACAATATGCAAATTATCAGCAGTATTCTTAGCCTTCACGAGCGAAATAACTCCAGGGATCCCGAGAGGATGCTCGACGAATGTGAGAACCGTATAAAGTCAATGGCCATGATTCACGACATGATGTATCAGTCGGAAAACCTTGCCGAATTATCCTTCGCCGAGTACGTCGATGAACTCGTTTCGTCCCTTATTCAGGTAAGCCCTATTCCGTCATCATCCGTGGACCGCGTTCTGAACGTCGATTCCTCGCTGGATTTACCTCTCAGTCAGGTGGTCCCCTGTGGACTCATCATACACGAGTTGGTTTCCAACTCCTGCGAGCACGCCTTCGCAGAAAACCGGGAGAATAAACTTATAGTGGACATTGAGGACCTTGACGATCGTATGATTCTGCGAGTTCAGGACAACGGACCTGGCCTTCCCGAGGACCTGGATCCTCAGGAAGTAAATTCCGTTGGTTTCGAAATTCTCAGGGCCCTCTGTCAGCATGAACTCGGGGGTACGTTGAAGTACTACTCGGACCCGCTGACGACGGTTGAGCTGGAACTTCAGCTTGACTGAATCCTTATCGGCTTCGTTAACGACAGTAACTTATCGGAACCGGAAACCTTTTACCTCAACAGGGTAACCTGGCGAACATCGGAGTGACTTTGGCGCCTGTTCTAAGAGTATTCTGGTCTCGACTGTAAAAACCCGTCTGGGCCGGAGCCAAATAGTGAGTGTTTTACCGAATCAATTATCAACTCGACACGTGAGTTCCTACGATCTAAAATGAGTAGCTTATGGTTGCTCACAATCTAAAATTTAGATTCCGATCAGGGGGCCATCAAATGAATAGTGACAATCGCCGTGAACACCTACGATTCGATCCGGAACAGAACGCACTCGCCGTGATCCACCTCAACGGTAAGGACGATAATTCGCTTGTCGGTTTACTGCGGGACGAATCACAGAAAGGCTGTGCGGCAGTCTTCCACCAGGAGTTCTTTCCCTTTGAGGAAGGTGACACGGTCGAACTAAAACTGTATCAGCTGGAGCCAACGGAGTCGGAAATCAAGTGGATTCAGTCACTCGACGAAAAACTCCTGAAGGTAGGCTTCAACATTAAAATTTAGTTCTGTTACCAGTCAATTATTGTACATCTACTCCACGCTCCGGATAGCACGCACAACAAGTAATTTCTGACTCACATTTTCAAAACCACGGGTAGAACATCCGGGCAGGTGTTTTGAACATTTTACAATCCGATCAACATCTGCCCACTCAGGCTCCCGGATTAAAGACCACCACGAACGTTCTTACAGTAGAATCCTGGAAATTAGTCTATATCATATCCAGGATGTCACCGTTTCATGATGCCAGATCCCATTCTCCAGCATTGAGAACACAGCAGCAACCGATCAGGGTTATTGTCTCATAGTCTTACGGTATGTTTGGAGTCGAGGTAACTCATGTCACTACCAACGTCCGAGGATCTGGATGCTCTTTTCGCCGACGAGCGGTCCACCACCCCGGAGAAGTCCGAAACAACCCCTGACACCTACAATCAGGTCTCGGTCCTCTACGTGAGGGTTGAGGTAGTCACCTCTCTGGAAACAAGTAAACCCGAGGCGATACGGCGTGAGAATCCCGCCGCGGTAATTGATGATTTCAAAGACTTAACCGAGAAAACAGGTCTGAAAGTCATGCCGACCAAGGACGAGAATGCAACCATGGTTCCGGCCTTTGCCGACGACACCGAGAAGGACCTGTCTCAGGCCCATCGCCTGGCAAAACTGGGTCTTACTTTAAAGAATAAATCCCGCCAGTATCAATTTGATAACGGCGGTAGTCCAGGACTACGAGCGGGGCTTGAGATCGGAACGATTCCGGAATCCGTCAGTGTGAACCCTCACCTCTGTTATGATCTGACCCGCCGGACGATAAAAACCGCCAGAGCTCTGGCTACGAAAAGTGATACCGGAGAAATTATGGTCAGGGAGCAGACGGTCGAGGCCTTTGGTGAACGGACCCGGGGAGACTTCGTTTTTGTTAAAAATCAAGAACTGACACTCTCCTCATCCGGCTCCACGCAAACGTATTTCCTCCAGGAAAGCACCAACAATCCATTCTGCTCAATTTGACCGTCTTCCCAGGATTTGAAAGTCAGTTGCTTATACAGTTTTTTTACTCGTCATCCCTGTAGGACGGTAAGGCCTCGAGATAAAATTTTTCGTCTGTTCCATTCACCGTACGGAGACGGAGGCGCTCCCCGTCCTGTTCTTCTTTTACTTCCAGCTCGCCGCCTTTTTGGATCGCTCCCAACGATTCACGGCCAGTGTAAAAATCCCCCCCCTGATCAATGAATTCTATAACCTTAGCCACGGGCAATTCTATCGGCTGTTCCCGAATATCACCGTCTT
>JBDGPI010000165.1:3278-13956 GCA_042219765.1 Salsurabacterium abyssinicum (SeqCode) | reverse complement strand
GACCTTCAAGGGCCTTCACCTGCTCGCCCTCACCCATTTTGCGCCGGATAACGATAAAATCAACGTCGGATAGATTGGACATACATTAACACCTCCGGTTAACCTGAGGTTTTCGATCGGACAAAAGATTGTAAACCAGAGTGGTTAATCCCGAAGTCTACTCCCGGCCACCGGAAATTGCTCACCCCGTACCAAAAAATTAGAACCCGGAGTTAGCATTTAATGAATCCTGATGGCCGATATATTTAATTTTTATTTTGGTCGAAGTTGCTGTTATACTCGAAAAATGGATGGGTAGGTTAATTAATTATTTTAAGGAGGGAGTTAAGTGCTAACCATGAAGCGGTCCAGTTTTCTTCTAATAGCAATGTTGTTAAGCGTCGGTTTATCGGGGTGTGCCAATCCGGAGGACGTCATTGTCAGCTCCGCAATGGAAGGTATGCAGAGAGCGGCTGGTGAACGAGTTCAAAATGCCACTTACCGGGCTCTTGCCCCCGAGGAGACGGCCCCTGAACCCAATCAGACACAAAACTGGAACCGTTACATGATTCATCATGCTCAGACGATTTTTGCTCACTCCTTCACCGTCGGCGGGTACTGGATTACTCGAGCCGGTTACGAACCTGGAGAATGGACCCGCTTTCAAATCAGAACCAACGACAACGAGAATGAAATTATTCTGGAACGAGCTTTTCTAAAAAGAACAAGTGACGGTAACGAATGGTGGAGAGTTACCTGGACGGCAAACGACGATAAAACCTGGGTGTACGAGAGTCTTATTGATCCAAATCAAGGCAATCTCTTACGTCTCCGGGGCAAGGACAGCGAAGGAAACGTGAAGGAAATTCCCGTTCAGAAAGGTACCGTTTACCAGCAACCGCGCGAACTAACCGAGGAAAGCATCGAAGGTGCTATTGTCGGCTCATCAACAATAGAAACTCCAGCAGGCTCGTTCTCCGGTGATCACGTCCAGTATGGTGCCATGGGTGCTCAGGGAGATGTAAATTTCTGGTTGAATGACTCAGTTCCGGGTGGTGTCGTTAAATATCAGATGAGTCACTCCCGGCAGGGAGCCGTCTGGACCAGTACACTTATTGACTACGGCACCGGGGCCACCACGCAATTGGAATCCTATTAATGACCGGTTGATCGGTTTACTAAATAGGACCAAATCCAAAAAGACCGACTCGCTTAGTCCATTGACCCCTAATACTCGTTTGGGCTTTTAGAGTTACCGCCCGACTGGATCTTTTAGACGACGCTACTTACTTGCCCTTTACTTACCATTGCTCGACTTTAAGCTTCACCGGGTCCGCAGGCTCCAGGTTTACCGCCGTATCAAGGCCCGGATGGGACAGATTCCCGAGTGGCTCAAACCGCACATCTCTGCTAAGGAGACTGATCAGAATCGGGCCCTCCATAAGAGCAAACTCCTTACCGGTACACATATGAGCCCCTGCGGAAAAGGGAATGTAAGAAAAGGAATGCTCCGTTGACCGACCGTCCTCAAATCGTTCCGGTCTGAAAACGTCCGGTTGATCCCAGAGTGTTGAACGACGCTGAAGGACATACGAAGAAATAATTAGAGTTACTCCTGCGGGTATTCTATAAGGTCCAACGGACCGAGTTTCCACCGGAGCGCGTCCAAAAACCGGAACGGAGGGATAGAGGCGTAAGCTTTCCTTGAACGTCCTGGAAGCGTTGTTTAAATTATCCAGAACTGAGCGCTCAAAGTCCGGTTGATCATCCTCGAAGATTGTTTTGGCCTCCTGGTGGATCCGCCGATAATACTCATGGTTTTTAATTAACAGGTAGAACGTCCAGGTTAAAACTGAGGCAGTGGTTTCGTGACCCGCGATAAGGAAACTTACGCATTCATCCCTTATCATTTGCCGGTTCATCGTCTGCTCCTTCCCCTCGTCCCGGGCAAGCAGAAGCATCGACAAAAAATCCCTGTACTCTTTTTCCCGACCCAGTCTCTCCCTTAATAACTGATTAATGATTTCGTCCAATCGGCCCATGGCATTCTTGAGACGTTTATTTTGAGGTGTGGTAACCAACGCGGTAGGGCAATGATGGAATTCGCTCTGGATTTGAACCCCTTCCTCAGCGTTTCCATGGATTGACGGATGTCGTCAGTGAACGTGTCGACATCTCGACTGAATAGAACCCGACCAATAACTTTGATCGTTAACCGTTTCATTTCTTCCAGTAAATCGATCGGGGGCGAAGCGGATTGGAGTTTCTCGATACACCGGAGTGCCTCATCCACAAACAGCTGTCCGAATTCGTTTAGGCTGTCACCGTGAAACATCGGCATGATCAGGCGGTGCTGTCGTCGCCAGGTATCCCCCTCACTACCCATCAACCCATCGCCCATGGCCCACTGAAAATCCTTCATGGGCCGATTGTTGGGTCTGTGAAAAAATTTCTGATCCGATTCGAGAATCGTTTCCAATCCGTCCGGATCGGAAACAAGGCAGGCTCGTCCTCCCATCTGAGGCAAAAAAAGACGTACGTACTCACCGTACTGGTCGGCCAGCTGACGAAGAATAACAGACGGGTCATGCCGGGCTGCCGAAAGAAGTAGCCCGGGATAATTTAAGATGCCCGGTCCCGGAATACTATTGAAAGGATGAGTTTGCTTGACTGTTTCAGCACTCATCTAAGGACCCCCGTCAATGATACCCATCAAGATACCTTAGAGTCCCTCTGGTAAAACTACGTAACGCGAGAGGCCACCTCACCGATACGGCATCAGGAAATAACTAGATCCAACACCAACAGCCAGGACGACACAATCAATGATCTATCCGTCAGGGACACTATTTCGCTAACTTGAAATCAAAAAATGAAATAAGAGTCCGGACGGTGTTGGAACGGACTTTTCAAACCTTTTCTGCCAGGAGGGCATAGCAAAGGCTTAAAACTTCGGGAATGAGTTGTTTGACTCATCGGGGATGAAAACACCGCCCGGGCTCCGGTATTATTCTTAAATTGTCTGCCTAATCCATCCCTGTCGCTGAATAATCACCTGGTGATTCACGGGTATCCGTCAGATCAAAATTCTTCATACCCACCGTAATCGTCAAGATAAACACTGAGGCAAAACGAATAACTTCGTATTGACTTGTCGTTAAACCCGTAAACTCCATTAACTCCGACAATCAGAACGCTAAATAATCGACCCAATATTACCGGAATTACCGTCTGGTCCAAACGGAACATTTCAAGAACCCGAACACCTCGGTTTTGAACTGTCAAAGGGGAATTTCCTTCCCCAGGGACTCCTTCGAAAGTGCTCGCTGAATGGCTCTCCGTAATGTCTGAGTATTAAGATTTTCCTTCGTCATATATCCTTCAACCTCACGCCGGAAGGCCCGGACAGCTACGTCGTCATTGCCCTTGCCTGTCAGTAGAATTATTGGAGGGGGCTGTTTTCGCTTTTTGAGTCGCTTCAGGAATGTTAGGCCGTCAGTGGTCGGAAACTGGTAATCAAGAAAAAGAAGATCCGTTTTGGATTTCAATAAATATTCGAGTCCATTTTCCGGCATCAGAAACGAAATGAACTCGATTGACCATGGTATACGAGGCTTCTGCAAGTACCGTTTGACCATCTGCACGTCAGGGGGAGTGTCATCCACCATCACAACTGTGAGTGCCGCTGATCCATTCATTAAAATCACCACTGTTCAGTAGTTATCCCGGTATCAACGCATCGAAGCGTCGTTTTAACCTTCCTATTGGAGAAAAACTACTCAATTTTTTCCTATAATCAGAATAAGACTTACCAATATTCAGAGCCAATGACAAATGGTACTGGAACTCAGAGTGAATATTTTTAATACGGACAGTCGGTTACAATGCCGCTAATCACTGGAATCCCGTATTGTTACGACATACCGAGACTCCCAGGTGTCGACTTCCTCAGTCTGGCGACCGTAGAGACTGGACCTACCCGACGCAACCCTGTGTACTACTGAAATCGTCCCACCGAATTATTTTTGTAGAATAAATATACATCAATTAAAAAACTTAGTATTTTACCCTGTTATTTCCTACTATACTGCGAGGGGGGTGACAGACGCCGTCGTTCATTGGATTTGTGTCGGAGCTGTAGTAATGTGTTTTTTCTTGAAGTTTCGTAGAGGTCGGTGCCACCTGTTATTTGCCCGGGGAGAAGTATCCTTATGAGCGAGCTATTGATACTTTCCGAATATAGTTTCAATCCCTACGCCATTCCCCCGGTTTTAACGGCGGCTGCCATGCAGGCCCTGGCTATTTTTGTTGTTTCTTACGAAAGGGGCACACGCAACAGCTGGATCTTTTTCTGCATGTGCTCAATTATGAACATCTGGCTCATGAGCAGTGCAATGATGTACTTTTCCGCTTCCTCCCGAATCGCTCTGGTATGGGCCAAAGTACTGTACTTTGGAGTCTGTTTCATCCCCGCAGTAATTTATACATTCACGGTCAATATCCTGGACTACAGTGACTGGAAACTAACCATTTCCCACGTCGGATGGGGTATATCCACCCTTTTTGCCGCAACCCTGGTGATCGTACCGCAGACCATTGAGGGGGTGTACAAGTATCAATGGGGGTATTATCCCAACTATGGAATCATCCAGGGAGTCTTTTTGCTTTATTTTGGCTCAATCCTGACCCTGAATCTGTTGTTGTACTGGTTTGAAGCCAGCCGGTCCTCCACAAAACCCGGTGCACAAAAACGCTACCAGACGTTTATGGTCGGATTTGCCGTAGCTTACCTGGCTTCCATGGACTTCCTTCCAGCTTTCGGTTACGCCCTTTACCCTTTTGGTTACATTTTTATCGTCCTCTTCTGTTTTATTCTCGCCCTTGGAATCTGGCGTTACCGACTTGTTGATTTCACACCGGCGTTTGTGGCCAACGAAATGCTCTATACCATCAATGATCCGTTGATTGTCTGCGATATTGACGGCACTATTCGTATGACCAATCAGGCAACCGAGTCCGTTCTTGGGTATTCCGAAGAGAAACTTATTGACCAACCTATGAGTCGACTGTTTACGGACTCCGGTGTGGACCTTGCCTTTCCAACAGACGTACCCCGTCCGGATGAGGGTTCCAATTTACGGGCTATTCGTACCGGTCACGGGGAGATTATCACGGCAGACATCTCCAGGAGTCAGCTCAGTGACCAGCAGGGGAATACAATAGGCTCCGTCATAGTGATACGGGACCTGAGCGAGATTGTTAACGAACGTGCAAAAATATCGCTACTACAGCATATTTCGGAGGCTGCCAACGAAGCTGAGTCCATAGATTCGGCCTTTGAGATTACTCTGGAAGCTATCTGTGATTTTATGGAGTGGGATATGGCCCACGTCTTCAGGAAAGACAATATTGAAAGTGAAGAGTTGTCCCCCATCCAGACAACTATCGGGGCCGAAACAACCGGGATGGCGGAGTTTATAGAGATAACTAAAGAGACGAGCCTCAGGGAGGAACCGGACCTTTCAGAACTATTCGAAAACCAAACGGCAGTCACTGTCCCAGAGCTATCGGAAACCGATATAGCCCATCTCTCCGTGCTGTCCGACAGTGGATTTTCAAGTGCCCTGTTTTTTCCAATCACCGTCAGTGATGAAGTCGTGGCAGTCCTGGAGTTTTTCACGCGGAAACCAATCGACTACGACGAGGAAACCGAAGAAATCCTCGACTACACCGCGCATCAACTGAGCCGGGTCATCGAACGTGATCGGGCGCGTGCCGTCGAAAAAGCATTCAGGCATTACGTACCGTCCTCGGTAATGAAGCGAGCCCTTGAGAACCCCGAATCCCTCCAGCTTGGTGGGAACCGCCGTGAGATAACCGTCCTGTTTGCCGACCTGGCACAATTTACCACGTTCAGTCAGGACCGGTCCGCCAAGGAGGTCGCTTACGTCCTCAACCAGGTGCTGACCCAGATCACAGGCTGTGTCTTCGATCACGACGGGGTCCTGGACAAGTACATTGGTGATGCACTCCTTGCGGAGTTTGGCATACTGCCGGATTTCGAGCCCGGCAACCACGCCAGGCGTGCCTGCTTGGCGGCCCTCGACATGATTGACGCAATGGACAAGCTACACAACCAGTGGGACGACAAAGAAAAGAAACAACTCAAACTCAAACTCGGAATTCATACCGGGGAAGCAGCCACGGGAAACATGGGCTCCGAAATACTGTTTGATTTTACGGCCGTCGGCGACACCATGAACACCGGAGCCATGCTCGAGCAGGCCAACAAGAAATTCGGTAGCTACTGTCTGATCAGTCAATCCACTTACGATCGTGTTAAGGACATCGTGGAAACTCGCTGTCTGGGAGAAATACTTTTCAAGGAACATTCCGTTCCAATTACCGTCTACGAACTGCTTGGACGGTCCAGCGAACTCAACGATGAAACTCGAACCATGGTCTCAACTTTCGAGAAGGGTCTTCGGGAGTATCAGAACCGTGAGTGGAAAAGTGCCCTGGAGACGTTCCGCGACCTCTCTCGACATCACCCCGAGGACCAGGCCGTCCAACTTTACAAACAACGATCACGCCAGTACTCCGAGTCACCCCCGGCCAGTGACTGGATTCCCGCCGAGGAGATTAATCCCTAGCCTTTACCGTATTCCCTATCGGAAAACCGACGGAAACCAGCCTCAACGTCAAACAGCGAACCGCCTGATCGACCAAACCCAGCTATTCACCATTCGCACGATATAATCACATTAACTGGCGTCACCGTCGGAGGCTGTTCTGCTTCTACTTTGATTCAGGATTTAAGGTCTCATTCAGAACATCCTCAGCCAACCACAGCTTGTCCTCGGTCAGGGGAGAAGTATCGGCAAGCAGGGGATTTTTTAAAACGAATATTTTGCGTTTCTTGAAATTGACCCGATCAAGAACGTCACCGTGATGTCGCATGAATATTTCATCGAAGGTACCGTCCTGAATCATGGTCCGTAATCCACTCTCGATCCGCCTGGCCACCTCCGGATAATCAGGATTGACGTAAAAGTAGTACGGCCAGGGATAATAAATCATTATTGACTGCTCGATGGCAAGCTCAGGCAACTGGTCCTTCCAGTCCCGGTATTTTTTGTGGACCTCGTTGATTCCCAGCGGGAAATGATCGAACCGGTTTCTCGCGACCATTTTGAAGAGTCCCTCAAAGGATGCACTCGTAATGACGTTAAATCCATTTCGGCGGTAAAGCTCCACGTCTCCCCAGCCCCGGCCCTGGCCGATGGTAAACCTCTTCAACTCCTCCAGGGAGTTAACACGATCAAACTCGTCCTGTAACGAAGCGTTGATCAGGGAAAGACGGAACCCAAGAATACCCTTCCGAAGTGGAATACGAATAGGAATGAGGCTTTCCTTTTTATCGGCGGTAGCCGAGGTAAAGATGACGTTCACCTTTTCTCCCTTTTTTGCTTCGTAGAGGTATCGCGCTTCATTCATTTGCCGCTCGGAACTGTGCAGATTATACGGGCCGTACTCATCCAGGGTTTTTTCCAGGGAAGCGCGAAGTAACTCCCTGAGATCCTGTCGTAGTTCAGGTTTGGTGGATTTTGGGTAAATAATTTCCTGGTAAGCCGGAAGGGAAACCGGATGGACAAGCAATAATGTTACAGTGCAAAAAAACGAAAAGACCAATCGCAGTGTTGAGGAAATCATCGCTCACCAAATCGTCAAGTAAGAGAATATAAAAATTACCGAACCCGACCTGTCAATTTTTGAAGCAACCACTGAAACTTTTAAAGCCCTATTTTCAAATTTAAACCATGCAAACAGTATTTTGTAGTACTTAAGTTGTGTAGACAGTTGCCTCGTAATCCGATCAGTACCCTCAAATGCAAAATTGTGAGAGGGATTTCTTTCGGATACGCAACGGGATAAGTCCCAGTGAGGCCTATATTTTCTCTGGTTACGGTCTGGTGAGCTCCCTATTATCCTCTTCAGTTACCCCCTCCATCTGGACTGATCATGACGACTCCTTGATTCAAACCTCGAAGTCGTTATGCTGATTTTCCATTCATGGTGATTGGTAGCCGAATTTCTACCGTCCCAGTCCATCTCTGAGATTATGTCATGTTGGGAGGTAAATACGATGGGATCAGTCGTCATAACGGTAGTATTTTTTATTGCCTGTATCGTATTTGGTGCTGTTATTTTCAAAGGCTTTGGAAATTTTGCCTTCAGTGACACTGTGGACTCCGAAACGTGGAAACAATTTGCCAGGAATTGCGACCTCGAATTCAAAGAACTGAAGGAACAATTTTCCGAGGAACAGAAACAAGAACTCGAGAACTCCGAGTTCGCGCAATCCCTGATTGAAAATATGTCGGATGCCCGACCGGTTCTTGAGGGGGAATACTCGGGACATCCCGCAAAAATATGGACGTTCACCCGCGGTGGTTCAACAGGCTCAACGACTCATTCATCCAGGGAACTTTACACGGCATTCAGGCTGGAACACGACCTTGACCTTCCCGAGGGCCTGGAATTAGAGAAAGAAGGTACCTTTGATAAACTCACTCAGTTCGTCACCGGCGGTGATATTCAGATTGGCGAGCAGGCATTTGATTCGGAGGTCGAGGTTACGGCCGACTCGAAGCAGGACGCCAGGAGTTTCCTGACGAAGAAACGCGCGGAGACCATACAGGAGTTCCTCCGGAATCACGAAGACGGACGGCTAACAAGCAGTGAAATTTATACACAATACCGAGGGTTTGTGGATGAACCGGATCAACTCGAGCAAACCCTGAATGAGTTAAAATCAATTCTGAAGACTTTAAAGTCACCTCGCTGAGGACTGATATCATGTCGCCAAATCCACTTCGCGTTCGAAAAGAAAACATAATCCCCACTTTTTTCCTGCTACTTTTCTTCTTGCTAAGTATCGTCTTCGCGCTAAAAATCACCGGTTTCACAAATCTCCCTCTCCTTTATTACCTGGGGGGTTTTGCAATAGCAGGCGTTGGCCTCATCGTTGTCTATGGTCTGGGTCGATTCGTTTACTCCCTTTTGAGTTCCAGTAGTTCGCGAGGACTTGACCTCCAGAACTTTGAGGACCTCTTTGATTCCGCACCAACAACTGAAGCCGATCTATCGGAGTGGAAGATTAAAGGAGAAATCACTGACGGAGTAACTTACACCTTCGACGGACGGCCCGTTCACATTGTCACGTCACAGAAATCCGACAAGCCGTCCGACTCCGACGCGGATGCTCCAACGTTATACCTTTCCATTTGCATTGAAACTCCCGAGATATCATTACCACCCATCAATTTTAGTGTTCACCCATACGTGAAAGGTCTTCCTCACTCGGCGATCTATTTCATCGGCAAATCCATAAGTCAATTATTTCTCGGAAGCGGTCGTCTATTTGGCCAGGAAACCATTGAAACCGGTGATCCCCACTTCGACCGCCGGTTTCTGGTAACAACCGATTCCGACGAACAGAAAACTAACATTAAGGATTTTCTGACGGATGAACGTAACCGGCAGGCCGTTGAGGATTTCCTGGAAGAATGTCGAACCATGGCAACCGTTCAGTTCACGGCGAATGGAATTCTAATGCGACGGTTTCAGTACGGGTACAACCGGAACGATCAATTAAGGGAAGAATTAAATAAAATGCTTCCCGAAGCTAACAAGCTTCTTGGGCAACTATCCGAAACCAACTGAGCCCGTCCCTGCTGCCAGGGCACCAGGGCCTCTCTTTGGGATCACCTTACTACCTCAGTATTGCCTCTGGTTCCCCTTCCCATAAGTTCTGATACCGCCCGGTAATGATCCAGGATGGTTTTTCGGATCCCCTGATTGCTTTTCCGGAGAGGCAGGCGACTGGGTTAAAATGGGTCACTAGAATTGAAACCGGGACTCAAATTTTGCTTAAACCGGGTGATAAACTGGTGACACATTCAGTCTATATTCTAAAATGCGATGATGGGAGTTATTACACGGGCTATTCAAAGCGACTTAGCGAACGTATCAGAGCTCACAAAAACGGTAATGGTGCGAAATACACACGGGGCCGAGGGCCATTTGAACTTGTTTATCGTCAGACATTCGAAACGAAATCCGCAGCCATGTCGCGGGAATACGAAATAAAGGAGCTTACCAGGCAACAAAAAGAGGAACTGATTTCCAATAGCACACTTGACGGGGAAGAACCAGAGTAATTTCGGTCAGGGGTTGTTCGGGAACCGACCGAAAGAATATTCTTATCATCCCGCGCACTCATAACGATTTAACAATCGAATTGGAGTTGTTCAATCATTTTTTGGAAGGTTACGTCATTAAACCTTACGGGAGGTAGATGAGTTCGTCGTGGATACTGCTGCCTTAATTACAGGGGCGTCACGAGGTATTGGCCTGGAACTGGCACGGTGTTTTGCCAGAGATGGAGATAATTGTGTCATCGTCGCAAGAAGTGAGGACCGGCTCCATGAAATTAAGGACGAGTTCGAATCCGAGTACTCAGTTTCCGTTAAAGTCATTCCGAAAGACCTTACCCAGGACTCGGCCTGCGAAGACATTCACGACGAACTCGACCAGGAGGATCACGCCGAGCGCGCCCACGATGGGCACGAGTTCGAAGCCCGGCCGGTCGGCGTCGCGCCGCCGATGTCGAGGCCGAGGGCGACGAGGCCGAGGC
>JBDGPI010000165.1:1437-3268 GCA_042219765.1 Salsurabacterium abyssinicum (SeqCode) | reverse complement strand
ACCAGGAGGATATATTTATCCATTCACTGGTCAATAACGCCGGTTTCGCCAACTACGGTCCCTTTATCGAACATGACTGGGGGGCCGAGGATGCATTACTGGACCTTAATATTTCAGCCTTAACGGAACTCACCCATACCTTCGCAAAACCAATGGCGGAAGAAGGTCACGGCCGCATCCTCAACGTAGCGTCCACAGGATCGTTCTTCCCCGCACCTTACCTGGCAACCTACGACGCCAGTAAAGCTTACGTACTCTTCTTTACCGAAGGTATCGCCCCTGAACTGGCCGAACACGATATCAATGTCACCTGCCTGTGTCCCGGAGCCACGAAAACCAAATTCGTTGAAGAGGCCGGTGGTAAAGCCGACGAAGCGGCGGGTAGCATCCCTGATTTCGCCTGGGCGGAACCCCGAAACGTGGCCGAGTACGGTTATCGCTCGGTTAACAAGGGTAAGGTGGTGGCTGTTCACGGTTGGCTCAATTCGTTCTGGACCACACTGATTCGCTACGCCCCCCGACCGCTCGTTCGGTGGATCGTGGCAAACGCACAGCGCAACTCCCAGTAAAAAAAGGTTACTTCGAATTGCTCACGGGAAGAATAACAGGAGGTTCCTACAAGGATAATTTCGGATGAAGGATCACCTAATCACTCTTTTAAAGGGTGTAAATCTTTGAAACAGCGTAACCGCATAGGACCAGTAATACTTCTGGTGACGTGTCTCGTTCTTGGCGGGTGCGGGTGGAGCGTTACGATTGATTCTCCCTACCGTCCCGCCGAGCATAAAATTGAGAAAGGTCCCAATACCATTGTAGGAATTGCTTTTTTAAAAACGGTAAAGGAACTCAATACGGTAGTTCTTCTTAAGGATATGCTTGGGTCGGATTACTTACGAACCATCGATGACATAGAGGATCTCAGAAAAACCGTAGAGGATCACGAAAGTGTCATCAAATGCACTGGTGAAAAAGTCCATCTAATAGCTGTCACGGACTACACCAGGGAAAGGATGAAGGGAGTTTACGGTAGTACCGACAAAGGATTCTGGATTCGCGATAGCCCCCAAACAATTATGGGAGGGTTTGAGTTTTATCCCGATCCAGAAAAATACTACGAACAGCGTCGAACGACAGAATGTGGTAACAACGGTGAATTTCATTTTAAGAATATTGAGGACGGTCAATACTTTATTGAAGCCAGCGTCACTCAATTTTTCGATCCCCATTCGACTCCACCGGGTGCCTACCTGATGAAGAAAGTGGACGTTGACGACGGGGAAACGGAATTCGTCGCTCTCTCCGAGTTCTATTATCTTCCCCCTATAGATTAACCCCCCCGAACGCCGAGCAACGGTCTCCCGCATGGTTGTAGGATTTCAGCCCCAAACCAGGGGCCAAGGGGATCGGTCCGCCTACTCTGAGTCAGTCAGGACCCTGGTCCGTCCCACTAAAACGAAAATAAATCCACTCCGCCAGTAACTCCGATAACCTGACCGGTGATGTACTTGGATTGTTCGCTGGCGAGGAAGGCTATCAGGTAGGAGACGTCCTCTTCCTTACCGAGTTTTTTCATCGGGGTGGCCTGTCGAATTTTCTCAAACTGAGGATTGATTTCCTCAAGCTGTTCCCCGGGAAGATCGGCGAGGTCCTCCATAACAATATTGGGAGTAATAATATTACTGGTAACACCGTGCTTGGCACCCTCCAGAGCAAGTGTCTTGCCGAAACCTATCATACCGGCTTTGGTAGCGGAATACGAGGCCTGACCGTAACCACCCTGCCAGCCGGCCATGCTGGACATTGAAATAATACGACCCCAACCACGGTCACA
>JBDGPI010000165.1:0-1427 GCA_042219765.1 Salsurabacterium abyssinicum (SeqCode) | reverse complement strand
GGGGAAAATACGCTTCGTGATATTGTAGGTACCGGTGAGATTGATATCCATGTCACGGTCCCAGGTTTCGTCGTCGAAATCACCGACTTTTCCAACGGCGTCAACCATACCGGCGTTATTTACCAGCACGTCGATACCTCCGATCTCAGTGCGAACGTCCTCAAGTGTGCTATCAAGGGCTTCCCGATCCGTCAGATCACAGGTCACCGGGTAGACGGGTTGATCCGATATCTCATTCAGTTCGTCCTCAAGGTCGTCGAGGCCTTCTTCGTCGACGTCCAGGGGAACCACCGTGGCATCTTCTCCAGCCAGGATCCGACAGTCCTCAGCACCAATACGTCCTGCAGCACCCGTAACAAGAACCGTTTTGTCGTCCAGTTGATAATCCATTGACACTTCCTCTCTTAAAAATTTAGACTCACAGGATTTAACAAAATTAATTACTGGAAATTAGGTGTTGTCCTATGGGCACGGACGAAGAACTCCGCCGGCAGATGTTGAATGTCTTTCAACAAGCGGAGTACCCTATCTCAAGTCCTATGGATCTATTATCAGTCTTACCCGATGGTCCTTCAACCACTTTCGAAGCAAACGATTTTTCCATTACCGCCATGGAAATGAATACCAAGGGAGCCGATAAGGCGGATTTCCCGTACGACTCGGCCGAAGCGTTTGTGGACGATATTATCGAGGGCCTCAAGGAAGAAGACCTGATCGAATAAAAACCAAACCGGGCCTCATAACTTAGATCCGTCTAACCGCTTACTGTTTCTATTTTATTTCCCGCGAAGGTTTCATCGTGAACAACAACGTATTCAGCCAGTTTCATTTCAGGACCCACCCATCAACGCCGTTAAAAACTTATCCGCCGGGCCTCTTATTTCTCAGGGACTAAACTGGAACGACCCGTTAGTAGGTTCTTTCGATAATAAAATCGGCGAGTCGTATGATTCGCTCAGTGTCGAGCGTTAGTTCCTCCAGTTTCTGGCGGCTACGATTTATCAGGACTTCTGCTTTTCTGCGGGCTTCAGTGGTTCCAACAAGCCGGGGATACGTCCGTTTGTTCGAGGTCTGATCGGAGCCAGTGCTTTTACCCAGCGTCTCAGTTTGTTTATCTTCCTCCAGTAGATCGTCCTGGATTTGAAACGCCACTCCCAGATCAGTACCAAGGTCTCGATACGTCCTGGACTGTTCGAGCGGTAATTCCGCGCTGATCGCACCGAGTTCCATCGCAAGACCCAACAGTGCCCCGGTTTTACGCCGGTACATCCGAAGAACCTGATCCGCCGATGGGTCCGCGTTCTCGTACTGCAAATCTCGGTGCTGTCCCACCAGTAATTCCTCAGAACCAGCAGCCTCACTAATACGATCCAGTGACCGACTTCGAATTGTTGGTTCATCAACGTCACTCAGTGTTGCGTAAGCCA
>JBDGPI010000164.1:0-1778 GCA_042219765.1 Salsurabacterium abyssinicum (SeqCode) | reverse complement strand
GGGCAGCTTAACCGTGCGGGCCTGGAGCGAGAAACTCGGTTTCAGCCAAGCCCAAACCATTAAATCCGGAGATTTCCCCCGATCAATTCGTATCACTTACACCGGAAAGTAATGGGAATCGAACTGCCTCCCTACAGTGGTAAACTGTGCGTTGATTTGATCGTTTTTTCAAAGAGTTAGTGGAAATGAAGTGAACTTGGTTTTGACCGGCGGGAGGAAAAACAGATGAAACAATGGGTACTCCCGATGTTTGGGGCTTTGATTTTTCCAGTATTATTTTGTTTCTCTCCGGAACCCGCTGAGGCCCGTAGTCTTGATTTCCGCAAATTGGAACAACATTCGATCCGAAATCACGATACGACTGGAATTTCACTCTCCGAACCGGTCCGAATATGGACGTCCACCCGTCGACTCAATTTTCTTGAAACCGGACAACTCCACGGGGAACTGCTGTGGGCAGTAACCGACGATCACACTATTTTGTTAAATCGTGGTCGTTCACCGAGTGCGGTGACTTCGGGGATTACAAAGACGATGGACGGAACCATTGTCTCAATGGATCTGCATCCTTTACCCAAACAGTTAGAAGCGGTGCTTTTAAGCGTCGTGCACAAGTATAGCAATCAACTTCTCAGCACATTGTATTACGTTCGTTATTCGGAGGGAGAATTATCCCTTGACCGGTACCGGCAAATTCCTCTGAAAGCCGTTCGTCCGGTGGGGGGGTTTCTTTACCAGCAACGATACGATCCGGCTCGTCTTTGGTATTCGAACGTCAACCGGCTCCGTACCTCCACTGGAGAATTTTCGGTGGCCCAAACCGTGAGTGCCCCGGAAAACAGCCGGCTTCTTTCCATGACCGCCCTGGGAAATCGGCGTTTTGTTACTCTTGATAAAAATGGGAATTTGCGATTGTTGGAAGAAGGAGTAATCCTGGACAACGTTGACGGTGATTTTGGACACAGTCCCCTGGCGGTGTATCCACGGGGCGATCGGGTTCAACCAGAACCCGTTCGGATTCCCCCCGCGTGGTTACCCAAACGGAAGTTGGTTGTGACCGTCAACAATCCCGACCAGACCGGCGGGATTCAAAACTGGGTATTTTCCGGTCCGAATCAAACACGGTTGAGAGTGTTTCGGTTACAAAATAAAGAACTCCGCCCCGTGGCCTCCACTGAATTCTACCCCGGAATCATTACGGACCTGGAAGTTTCAACGTTCAACTCCGACCAGGTCATCTGGATACGTCGGTCGGACAACTCCACTTTTTTTGAGGTGCTGGACTTTTCCCGGTGATCATTTTTTACCCCTGTATACCGAATAATTGTTGAGGGCGGGATACCGTAAACTGAGGATGGATGTATGTGTTCCGCCGGCCCGCAGTTCGATGTGCCGGGCTTTCCCGCCGAGGTAGGCCGTCCATAATAGGTAGTACAGGGCGATCAGCCCCACCAGTCCCACGAGGACAAGTCCCCAGCGGGGAATGGAACCCTGCCAGTAACTCCATGCCCCCACTCCCAGGGATAGCAATCCCAGACCGATCAGGATATTCCGGGTGGTGTGCCCGGCCGAGACCCTGACGGTCAAACAAGCCGATTACTGCTCGATCTACGACGAAACGATTTATTACTTCACCTCGGAATCCTCAAGGAACAAATTCCAGCAGGATCCAGAAGCCTATTTATGACACGGACAGAAATCGAACCCAGGAGAGTGAAAAACCATCGATAACCAAGACGACCATCCTCACAAAGAGTCACACGAAAATCACTCAGTAT
>JBDGPI010000163.1:0-2306 GCA_042219765.1 Salsurabacterium abyssinicum (SeqCode) | reverse complement strand
TCCGGGAACGAATCGGGTAGATGTGGCATGATCCACTCCTTGAGTTGTTCGTGTATGGCACCGTTGCTGGCAGTAATGTTTTTATCATTAAGCCAACCATTGCCACCTGTCACGTCGGTTACTGTTCCACCCGCTTCCTCGACGATGACGGATCCTGCGGCGACGTCCCAGGGTTCCAGGTTGAACTCCCAGAACCCGTCGAAGACTCCTTCCGCCAGAAGGCAGAGGTCATGGACGGCCGATCCGGCCCGTCGGATTCCCTGAACGTTTTCCAGGATGTCCGGGAAAACCTCAAGGTTGTACCGGAGGTCCGAATTCTCGGACCGAAGGTCCGCGAAACCGGTGGCCAGGAAGGAGTCCATAGGGGATTCGGTCTCACTGACCGAAATAGGCTCCCCGTTTTTGAAGGACCCCTGGCCGGAGCTCGCCCAGTAAAGGTCCTCCGATTCAGGGAAGTAAGTCATTCCTGATTCGATCTGATCGTCGACCTGAAGCCCGACTGAAATACCGTAAAACGGGTGACCGTGGACGTAGTTTGTTGTACCGTCCAGCGGATCAATGATCCAGGTCCGGTTACTGGTACCGGAGTGCTGGAAACTTTCCTCGGCAAGGACACTGTCCTCCGGACAATTGTTGCGGATCGCCTCGACGATCCTGTTCTCACTGGTGTGGTCTATTTCCGTAACCAGGTCAACCCGGCCTTTGAGATCGGTGTCTTCCACGGTTAGTTCCGCCTGGGCATTTCGCTGATACTCACCCGTGGAAAGTAGCACGTCCTCAAGCCAGGGGCGATCGTGTGTGCTCACTTGATTTCACCCGAGCTGTGGAGTTGGCAGTATTCAGTTTTCGGTAGCCGGTATCGCCGGAAATTCGAATTAATCTTACGCTCATTTACTGATGGTTTAAAAAAAGGAATATAGCTTAAAGAGCCCGACCATCGAGAAATAAAAAAACGGCGGTCCGGGTTGTCCCGGACCGCCGATTGATTGCTGATTTTTTGCTTAAACGGTGGCCGTCTGCTTGGATTCGCCGACAACGTTGATGTTGTCGCGGCCTCCAAAAGCGTCGTACCAGGAGCGGGCACCGTCGTCGATAATTTTGTTCATTCGGGTGATGTTATCGACACCACCGTCCTCGAGCCAGTCCTTCAGGGCGTCGACGCCGTGTTCGGCGTACTCGGCAATACCGTCCTGCCAGGTGGCCCGGCCGCAGAGGACACCGTTCCAGTCGGCCCCAGCTTCGTTGGCCAGACGCAGGCTCTCTCGCATCTGGGGGGCATCGACGCCGGCACTGAGATAGATCATCGGAAGCTCGGCGGCACTGGCGGCCGTCCGGAAGTGTTCGAGCGCTTCCTCTTTGTCGTAGACTTCCTCGCCCTGGAAGGCATCGGTACCTCTGACGAACTTCATGTTGACGGGGATTTCGACTTTGAGGACATCGACGTTGTACTTGTCTTTGGAGAACTCACGGATGGATTCCGTCACGACACGGGGCTTATCCTCCGCCAGTTCCGGATCGTTTTTCCAGTCCCCACCGTCGACTCCGTACCCGAGGAATTCCAGAAAGAGTGGAATGTCGTAGTGTTCGCATTCGGCTCCGACCCGTTCAACGACGGCTTTTTTCTGGTCCAGCCAGCGTTCGTCCTCGTCGGGGTGGTAATTAATCAGGAGTTTTACGGCGTCCCCACCGAGTTCGACGGTTTTCCGCACCGTCCAGTCCGGCATCAATTGCTTCGTTCCGGCGGGTAAGCTGTAAGTATATTCGTCACCGTAACGCCGGTTGGACCCGCTGCGTTCGTAGGAGACGACAAGACCGGTGTCGTCGGCCCTGGCGTCCATGCCGGGACGACCCCATTCCGGGTCGAGCAGAATTGCACTGGCGTAGGGGGTGAGTTTCTCGGAGACGGCTTCCTTGAATTCCTCCATCATCTCGTTGGTAACTTCGTCCTTTGGTATGTCACATTCATCGGAAAGCCGGCTGAAGAGAGAACCGCGCTGGTCCATGGCGGCGGCCTTGATGATTCCGTTCTCGTCGCTCAGTTTTTCCAAACGATTGAACTTACCTTGGCTAATTTCTACCATTGTGTGTCCGTCCCTCCCGGGGGTGAGAGAAAAATTGGAATAGATTTCGTGCAACACCATTTAAAACTTGTAGGTTGGGATGTAGATTATAGAAGCATTTTGATTCTGCAAGGAAAAAATGCCGGCGTAGCTCAGTTGGCAGAGCAGGGACCTTGTAAGTCTCAGGTCGCCGGTTCGAGTCCGGCCGCCGGCTCCATTACTTCAGTCAAACGTCCAGGGTCAAAA
>JBDGPI010000162.1:1312-6259 GCA_042219765.1 Salsurabacterium abyssinicum (SeqCode) | reverse complement strand
GTCACTTTGAAGAATGTAGGCTAGAACCTTAATTGAGGAGTATGAACCGAATCGTTACCTTACCGTGGACGGTTCCGAAGACATGATTGAACAAACCCATGATACATTAAGCGACCTACAAACTGATTGTGGTATTAACGTAACATGTAGCTCATTCAAAAATTGGACCCTTCATCCACATGATCGATACGACTGGATTTTTAGCAGTCTCTCAATTCATCATATTTCGGACGACGAAAAAAAGAGCCTATACAAACAAATTTTAAGTACTCTTTCCCCCGGCGGTCACTTTCTGCTGTGTGATTTGTTCGAACCCCCGGATTCACTGACCGACTTCTACCGTGATATTTACAAACATCGCATGCTTAATAGCGGTTACTCCGAGGAGGAGTTCGAACAGAAATGGCAAAGTCACCTCGAAAACGATGACCCCATGGGTTTCTCCCAAACCTACAAACTTTTACCGAAGCTCGGATTTAAAGACGTCGATTTAGTGTGGAAGGACACGACCCGCGGGATTTTTGTGGGCCGCCGTTCCAAGTAGTCTAATAAGAGTAACTTTAGGACCGCTTACTGCTTATCGGTACTCTCAAAAATTTTGTCGGCGGAGTCGGCCACGAACCCCTGGAACAGTTCCCCGTCCGGTTTTTCGTACCGCTTGGCAAACTCATAGTAGCAGAACGGCTCCTCGTAGGTGCCGTCGTTAAAATCAACCTCAACCTCGGGCGCCTTCGTCGACGATTGCTCCAGGTAGACGTCCGGGGACCCCTTGATTTCTCCCCCCCTATCATTCAATTCAATACCGTTATCCTTGAGAAACCGGTTTAGGTCCTCGAGGTTACTGTACTTATCGAGGGCATTAACATCGACGGTAAAGTGGTTAGCCCGAAACCCCCACGTTGCCATCCAGGCTCCGTACTCACTTTCTTCTCGCAGGCGGCCGACTTCCTCGTGAGACACTTCCCACGGTCGACCCAACGCCGGGAAATCCCAGCGATTGGGAAGTTCCTTGGGGACCTGCTCCACGAGCCGGTTCACAATTTCCTTGAATTCGTCGGAGAATACCTGCACGCGAAGTTCACTGATAAACACTTTTGGATAATCGGGGTCGGGATGCTCCCAGTGGTAGGCATCCAGTTTTTTCTCGGAGAATTCGTAATGCTGATCGCCTTTCTCGTAACCAAATTTTTCAAACGCATACCCGAGTTTATTCATCCCGATGTCGGGATGGTTGTAGGTCCGGAAGGCGATGTGGTCGTTTTCCACGAACTCCCCCTCCCCGGCGAGCAGTTCCACAATTTCACGGGCCTGGGGATTGTGATCCACGTAATCGGCCCACAGCATATCCAAAAGGTCGTCCAAATCCGGCATACGGGTTCACTCCTTTAATTTATAGTTACCTTAAACGTAGCTTCTCTTTGATTGAAACATCAAGGAAAAAATACATCCGGTAAGAAAATTAGTCTGTCAGGGGACAGGATTCACAATAACGTTCAAGACGATAATTGAGACAACAGGTAGTTCGTTCAAAATAACCCCGGTTGCGAAGTTGAGTTTGTAAATCCTTTAGCGGTTCAGACAGCTGGTTCTCCCAGTCCTTTATGGTGGCTGAACAAAGATAGTCGAGATCACTTTCCAGACGATTCCGGGTGGACGAACCATTCGCCTCCTTATTCCACTTCGGCACATAAACCATCAACACGTGGGCCAGGTTCTCCCACAACGTCCGCAGGGGTATCGTTGTGATTTGTTTCATCGATTGGAAAATGGGTTCGAAATGACCGGCGAAGACTTGTTTGTAAACGGCACTTCGGGCTTTTTTGCGGTCCCCCTTCTCGATTGATTCCACGTGCAAAGGAGATAATTTGGCTCCCCATTCGTGACCTTCCTCCCCGTTTTTATGTTTTTGATACAGAAATTGTTCCGGCCCCCAATTAATCACCTCATTGCGAATACTCAACGTAAAGATGGGACCTCTGAGCATGGGGCGCATCATGTGAAAATGGAAACGGGACGCCGCCGTGTGCCGGTCCGGACACTCCATGTCCCTCACGTACCATTCGAGGAACTCCTCTAAATGCTTCGGCTCCATTAACGAGTCACGGTCAACCTCCCTTGAAACGTCCTCCCTTGTATCACCGGTGATGAGAAACCGGTCCTCCAGTACGTCTTTGCGGGAGCGTTGTTTAACCAACGGTTGATTCACACGGATGGAAGGATACACGTGGCCGCCCCGAACGGGGTTCCTCGTCGATGGTCACGTCACGTCCAAATACGGTTTCAAGCTTTGATTGACGGAATACCTGCCGGGGAGAACCATGATCCACTACCTTTCCGTCGTCCAGTAAATAAATCCGATCGGAATATCGGGCGGCCAAATTTAAATCGTGAATGGCTAACACCACGGAAGCATCAATCCGTTGAAGCAAATCAAGAAAGTGCAACGTATGCTTCACATCGAGGTGATTGGTCGGTTCATCGAGCAGTAACACGTCGGCTTCCTGTGCCAGACATCGGGCAATTAACACGCGCTGTTTTTCTCCCCCCGAGAGCGTACGAAATTGGCGATTTGCAAAACGGTTCATGCTAACTTCCTCGAGAGCCTCCCGCACGATTCGTCGGTCCTCTTCCCGGCCCCGCTCAAATAATGCCTGATACGGCGAACGTCCCATCATGACAATTTCATGCACCGTAAAGTCAAAATTTACTGTCATTTCCTGCCCGACCATACTGATTTTCCGAGCAATTTCCTCGCGTGAATACTGTGTGAGGGACTTATTCTCGAGACGCACTTCCCCCTCAGTTGGTTGAATCAATCCAGCAAGACAGTGTATCGATGTTGATTTTCCACTCCCGTTTGGGCCAATCAGGGAAACAAACTCACCCTGATGAAGATCAAAATCGACCCCTTTCAAGATTGTCGTATCATCGACCCGGTACCGAACGGAATCCATTTCTAACATATTAAGCACCGTCCCCAAACCGGTAAGTTTTCTGTCTCATCAACCAGATAAAAAACGGTCCTCCCGTAAGTGACGTAATAATTCCAATTGGAAGCTCCTGTGGGGCCAGGATCATCCGGGCCAATACATCGGCCCACACCAGGAATATCCCCCCCAGCAACGCCGCCACGGGAATCAATCGCCGGTGGTTGGCCCCCATGATCATTCGCACGATATGGGGAACAATTAGACCAACAAATCCAATAGCACCACTGACAGCCACAATTACACCGGTGAGAATCGTGCTGTGAGCCAATAAAAATTTACGGAATCGACTGACTTCGAGACCAAGGGTGGCAGCCGTGTCATCTCCCATTAACATTAGATTCATCTTTTCCGACCGGATCATTAACACCCCAACACCAACGGTAACCACAACGACAGGAATGGGAAGCGATCCCCAACTGGCCCCCGATAGACTCCCCATAATCCAGAAATACACGGCGGCCACACCCGAATCCTGGGGAGACAAAAACATAATCAAACTGGTAAGAGCGGAGAGAATCGCCGACATCGCAATACCGGCCAGCAACAAACGAACAACCGGTACCCGATTACCCTCCCGGGCAAGAAAAAATACTCCCATTAATGTAACAAACGCCCCCATACACGCAGCCACGGACAGTGCCATCGTTCCCAAAAATGAGAACACTCCAAACACGATAACGAGGGCAGCTCCCACGGATGCTCCGGAGGAAATTCCCAGAATATAGGGATCGGCCAGGGGGTTACGAACGAGCGCCTGCAGAGCTGCACCAACCACACTCAACCCGGCTCCCACAACCACGGACATCAACACCCGGGGAAAACGAATTTCCCAGACGATGGATAGGGTCGAACTGTCGAGCGTCCCGGTTAATTGATTGGAGACAAGAGGCAGGCGGTTGAGCAGTACACCAATGACTTTTTTCAGGGGGATTCCCACGGGCCCGATCGTCACCGCCCATAACACGGATGCCACAAGAACGACGGCCAACACTGCAACAATTACAAGCGTCTTAAACGTTGATATTCCGGGTTGTTTTTCCTGCATTATTCAGTTTTTTTCGACGATCCGTTGTTAGCCGTAACCTCGGGATAAAAGCCCCGGGCAAGACGTCGTATCGCTTCCGTATTTCTGACCCCGATAAACGTAGTCGATAGCGGTAACACGACAAAGTTATTGCGTTTAATGGCCCGAACGGATTGGATTCCCGATTTTTTCTTTAAAAATTCAATTTTTTCGGTCGCGGTCACATCACCATAATTCATAACAACAATATACTCGGGGTTTTTCTCAACTAATTTTTCCCAGCTTACGGGCGACCAGGAATCATTAATTTCTTCCTCGAACACGTTTTGGGCCCCGGCTTTTTCCATAAGATCCGATAGCAGTGAGGTCCCCGAGGTATACATCGTCTCACGGCCCGAATCATACACGGCGGCCGTTATCGTGTCGGATTGGTCAGGAACACGTTCCTGTATAGTATGCACCTTCCGCTTGATTTTCTTCACCAGCGATTGTGCAGACTCCTCATTTCGGAAAATCCGTCCGAGAATACGTATCTCTTCGTAGACGTCTTTTAATTCTAAGCCACCTTCATGGTAAAACATCCGGTCCACGTACGCCGTAATACCAAGCTGCTTGAGTCGCTGCTTGGTTGCCGCCCCCTTGGGGGGAGAAAACGCAGAGTCAAAACCGTAGACAAAGTCGGGGTTCGCATCGAGCAAAACCTCCAGGGAAGGATACTTCTCGGAGAGAACCGGAATTTTTTTGTACTCATCCTTAAACCGCGGAAGAATAGGATCGTCCTTAAAGGCCGTCCCTACCATCCGGTTCTCCAAACCAAGTGCCAGAAACAGTTCAGTTCCATTCTGGTTCATGGTTACGACACGCTTCGGGGCTTCCGGAAACGTTAGTGTTCGCCCCGCGTTCTCAACGGTCACGACATCGTTTGATTCGCCC
>JBDGPI010000162.1:0-1302 GCA_042219765.1 Salsurabacterium abyssinicum (SeqCode) | reverse complement strand
ATATATCCAAGTGTTCTACACTTCTTCATTGCATGAAAAACTCCTTGATTGATTTACTTTCGACCCAAACTTCTTCACCTGAGTCTTGTTAAACAAGACCGTGTCAAAACACACTTACGTTGAATCGTCCTTGAATTGATTAAATACCCATTTTCCCGTGAGCCACACCCCCGTGAATGAAACACCCGTCCCTCCCACCAACAATATCCACATGACTCCCCACCAGATCCCCCGGTTGTGTCGATACAATTCCGGGAAATCCAGGTTGTGAAATCCGTGGTATAGCCAGCGATTCCAGCGATCCAGGTACCGAACCGTTTTTATTAACTGACCGTTGTAGAGACTGACGTAAAACCAGGAACCGGCCGGATCATCTACTTTAACGCGGAGATAAGGACGACGAGGCGGAGCGGCTCCTAATCGTGTGGAACGACCCGGATAATAATAATTATCAAACGATTGCATCACCCTGGCATTGGTAATTGAGTACCCCTGTAAAGATTCACGGACTTCACGAATTAAACGTTCACCACGAAACCGCTCCATCGTTCCGTTCGACGAACTTCGGGCCGGTACCAGCCGACTTTTACCGGGCATTTCCAAACAGTAGTAGAAATAGTGGTTTCGAACTCGTTTTACTCGAACTTCTCGAGTTAATAATTCCCGGTTACACCGTTTAACTGCGGACCCAATTGTCGTTTCCAGTGAACCGAATTTCAGGACACGATCGGGACGCAGAGGTTTAGTTGCTCGTTTCGAGGCAGAGTGCGAATGCCAACCCCAGGGACTCATGGAAAGCATCCCGCTAAACACCCAGGTACACGCCAGCAATCCAAAGACAAATCCGAGGTACGTATGCCAGTTCAACCAACCTTTATAGGGGATAAACGGTTTGTTGTTTGTTGCTTCGCCCCCCGGAATACAAGATTTCCCCCAGCGAAATAACTGCCCTCAGCGAAAAAAGATCAGCCCCACCAATATTCCAAGTAAACATAAAATCGTACCCAGGGCCGACAGATAAACTACGGTCGTGTCCCAAAGCGCAACTCGTTTCCGCAGTATCGTTGGATAAATCCAGTGGATCACGGGACCGAGGTATCCCCAGACTCGATCCGACAAACTGGCAAACTGTACAATCTCCCCCGTACGGGAGGAGACATACGCTAATTTTGTTTGTCCTTTACCTACACGTACACGATACAACGGAGCATGGGCCTTAAAATTCATCCCGGTAAGTGTCCATTGATCGGGATCGGTGACCTTGCTCCAGGAACCGATCCTGTTAAAACCCGCTTGCCGGAG
>JBDGPI010000161.1:0-6996 GCA_042219765.1 Salsurabacterium abyssinicum (SeqCode) | reverse complement strand
AATACACTTTGGTAGAGTTATCTTAAATTGTGCTCTGACAGAGTTCGGTTCACAGATTTAACGAATAAGGAGACCGATCTGATTCACTCATTCTCAAAAGCCCCCCTGGGCTTTTTCTGAGGTATTGAACCGTTCCAGAGCCATTCTGGCTCCTGACGGTTCAATAAATCCGCTTATCAGAACGATCTCCAAAATTGTGAATGGATCCATTTCAGAGGACACCTAAATTAAGAGGTTTACGCCGATCCCATGGTAAAATTTCGCTTTCTTCGATCCACTCAACAAGGTTCCGTGATACTATCCGGAGAGGGGATTTACCTTGAGAACAGATGAAGCGTTAATGCAGGATGTTGCTTCGGGGTCCACGGAGGCCTTCGAAGAAATAGTACGACGGTACCGCCAAATGGCCATCGGCATCGCCTATAATTTACTCAAAAACTCCTCCCGGGCCGAGGAAATTGCCCAGGAGGCCTTCCTGAAGATTCTCCGGAACGCCGAGGATTACAAGGTAACCGCGTCCTTCAAAACCTACCTGACCAGGGTAGTAACCCGGATATGCTACGATTTCACCGAGAAAAACAAGCCCCTAAGTTTTGACAAAACAGCTGGTTCTCCTAACACGAGGCCCTCGAGGAGCCCACTTGACGAAACACTCGATAGAGAACGCCGACAACTGCTCCGACATGCACTGAATAATTTACCGAATCGCCAACGCACGGCAATTGTCCTGCAGTCACTTGAGGACTTTACTTACGAAGAAATAGCCGACGTAATGGAAACAACAAAAAAGGCTGTGGAACGACTCCTCTCACGCGCACGAGAGAAACTTTCCGGTGAACTCGACGAGCAGCTCATTGAGGACGTCATACAAAAACAGCCCGATGGAAGTGAAGCCTGATTCATGCTGGAGTGTCGTGAGGCCAAAAGCCAATTGAGTCCGTTTCTCGACGGAGAACTTCCCCGCGAAACCCGGGCATCCGTCGCCGCTCACCTTCAGCAATGCCCCGATTGCAGTCTACACTACGAAGAATTGAAGAGGACCCAAAGCGACCTCAAATCGCTGGTGTCCTCCGGGACAACCCCGTCCGAAACGTTCACGGAGGATCTCCTTCGGAAAGGACAACCTGAACTCCGCAACAGACGTTCCCGCACCCCAACGCAGAAACATTCCGCTGGATCCTTCCCCGGAGCCACCAGAACAGTATTGGGTTTGATAACGCTTGTTCTGGGATTATGGGCCGGCACTTACCTGGGCTTCGGTTTTATCGAGGCGATACGTCAACGCCCGTTTTCCGGGACACAATTCAACCAGTCAGCCTCCTCGACGGGGTCCGAGGTGTTAAAGGTCGTCTCCTTCAACGACGCCTTTTTTGAATTGGACGACAAACAAACGCCAGGGACCATCGATTAGATGTGGCGGAAAATTCGTACTCCGCTTCTCTTTCTGTCCCTCGGGATGAACCTGGCCTTCTTAATTGTACTGGGTTTCTTTTATTTCCCCGGTTTCCCCTCGGATGGCCACCATCAACATGAGGGGTGGGAAGCAAAACACGGTGAGGAACACCGGCGTAAGAACCAGGATAGAGATCCTGGTTGGTCCTTCTACAAACACAAAATTGGGGTCTCCGATACCCAGTGGGCCAACCTCCGGCCCGACATGGAAGAGTTTCACGGTAACGCTTTAAAAATTTGCCGGAAAATTCGTGAGCTCCGCAACAAAATTCTCAGCCTGATCGAGGACCCGGATTCAAACTCCGGAGCCATTGAGCAACACGAGAAACAAATGGCCCAACTCAAGAAGAAAAAGCAGGAGCTTTTCGTTGATTACATGATTCGGAAAAAACACTACCTTCACCCGGATCAGGAACGACAATTCTTCCGGATACTCCGCGGGAAACGGGACTGCCACAAACACGCCCGGTTCTTAACCGCCGAAAACCAGTGAGAGACGTAACACCAGCGTGAAGAAGCCTTTTTTCACCGGTCCAGCCCCACCGGTATCAGTCGTCTATCGAAAGGTTTTTTGAGATGGATCGGTATTTTCGTCCCGGCATCCTTACCGTTACTCTGCTTATAAGCCTCCTCCTGGTGGGCTGTGGTGGTAAGCGTACTATCAGGGCACCCGTTAAATCACCGGAGGCATTTACCACAAGCGGCTCCGACACCGCACCGGGGCGATGGTGGAAAACCTTTGGGGACACCCAGCTCAACCAGCTGGTCGACACCGCCTTACGCAATAATTTCGACCTGAAGACGGCCTGGAGCCGCCTGCGACAGGCTCGGGCCAGGGCCGAGCAAGAAGCCGCATCCCTATACCCCACTCTCGATGCCACCGCCAACGGGGAACTCAATCGTACCGACGGTACCGAAAACGATCAACTTAGCCTCGGGTTAGCCGCCGATTACGAAATTGACCTCTGGGGTCGAATCCAATCTCGGACCGAGGCCGAACAATACCATGCCAAAGCCTCGCTTTCGGACTACCGGACTGCGGCTATCTCCCTCAGTGCTGAGGTCACCCGAACCTGGTACCAGTTATCCGAGCAGCACCAGCAACTTAATCTCCTGAACAAGCAGATTCAGACCAATCGCAAGGTCTATAACCTCATCAAAAGCCGTTTCGGCAGTGGTCAGACCCGCAGTGCTGACCTGTTGAGACAGGAACAATTACTTGAATCAACCCGTGAACAAAAAATTAAAACGGAATCCCGGATCCGGGTGCTCGAACATCAACTCGCGACACTGATTGGAGAACCCCCACAGGGAAACTTGAATTACGAGCCGGATACTATGCCCGAGCTGCCACCCCGACCCCGAACCGGGGTTCCCTCGGACCTGATTCGCCGCCGGCCGGATGTCCGAGCCTCCTACCTCCAACTAAAAGCCGCCGACCGTGAACTTGCCGCCGCAATTAGCAACCAGTACCCACGGCTTACCCTGACTGCTTCACTTTCCTCGAGTGACAACAACGCCAGTGAACTCTTCGAGGACTGGGCCAGTGCTTTTGCCGCGAACCTTACGGCGCCACTTATCGACGCCGGGCGTCGGGATGCCGAGGTGCGCCGTAACCGGGCCCTGAAGCACCAGCGGCTCAACGAGTACGGTCAGTCCATACTGTCAGCGTTCCGTGACGTCGAGGACGCCCTTGTTCAGGAGGTTAAGCAACAGGAGCGGATCAGGAGTTTAGAGGATCAGCTCGAATTGTCCCGAAAAACGGTACAACGATTACGAGCACAATACTTAAATGGCACCGGCGATTACATAGACGTACTAACAGCCCTCAACGAACAGCAACAACTACGACGCGACCGTCTCTCCGCCCACCGGACGCTTCTGGAACGACGGATTGCCCTGTACCGGTCACTGGCCGGATGGTTCAAATCGGACAGCTACCACGGTAATCAAGGATCGAACCGCAAACAATGACTTCGAAACTGGTACTTTCACGCAAACGAGGGAGCCTTAACCATGTCGGATATCACTGAACCGCCCGCTTGGGATCAGCGCAGTTTCGGCTGGAAAACAAGCCTTCTTCTCTGCCTGGTGCTTGTTGCTGTCGCAGCCAGTCTACTGTACTTAATATTTAACACCGAACCGACCGCCCGCCGAGCGGCCGGGACGAAATCCACCGCCATGCTGGTGGACGTAACTTCCTTCGACTCCGGAACTTATCGTCCAACCATTGAGGTAACCGGTACGGTACGACCCGCGCAGGAGATCGTTCTCCGTCCCCGCGTCACCGGTGAGATCCTTGAACGCTCCCCTAACTTCACGCCGGGTGGTTTCGTTAAGGCCGGCGAGACCCTCGTCAAAATTGATCCCGCGGATTACCGGAACAACCTGAAACAGGCGAAAGCCTACCTACGGCAGGCCCGGTCTCAACTCCAAATTGAACTGGGACGACAGGACGTTGCCCAGGAGGAATATCAGCTTTTTGCGGAGAATCTAACCGAGGAGAACCGCCAGCTCGTACTGCGGAAGCCACAGCTAAACTCCGCTCGGGCACAGGTGGAAAATGCACGCGCCGCCGTCGACCAGGCCAGACTGGAACTCGAACGAACCAACGTGAAGTCCCCGTTTGACGCCAAAATTCTTGCCCGAAATGCCAACTTCGGATCTCAGGTGAACGTCGGGGACAACCTGGCACGAATTGTCGGACTCGACACCTACTGGGTCGAAACGACAGTACCCCTATCCCACCTGCGCTGGCTCTCCTTCCCGGACACTTCAACCGAACAAGGAGCACCGGTACGCATCCGCAACCAGTCGGCCTGGGCCAGCGACCAGTACCGCACCGGCCGGCTGCACAAGCTCGGAGGCGAACTCGACGAGAAGGCCCGGATGGCGAAGGTTCTTATTAGTGTCAGCGATCCCCTCGCCCGCGGGTCCAATTCCGGAGACTCGCCCTCGCTCATTGTCGGATCCTACGTTGAAGCCAGCATCAAAGGAAAAGCTATCAACAATGCCATCCGGTTACCCCGTGAATACGTAAGGGAAAACGATACCGTCTGGGTGATGAAGAACGAGAAACTTGACATTCGCAATGTTGAAATTGCTTACCGGAACAAGGAATACGCTTACGTTATAGACGGATTAAACAGCCGGGAATACGTGGTTACAACCAACCTCTCGACGGTGGTTGACGGCGCTCCCCTCCGGACCGGCGGTGCCACCGGCAGAACCAGCAAAACTCCTGACTCACAGTCCTCGGATGGCTCGGTCTAAGTGAACGACTCCGACCAGAACTCACACTCCACCTCGAACCGGGCGTGGCAGGGCCCCATCGAGTGGATGACCCGCAATTCAATCGCCCCCAACCTGCTGATGATTATTCTTCTCGGGGGCGGTATCTGGATGTGGTTCTCCATCCACCGGGAGGTTTTCCCCCAATTTCAGCTTGACGTCGTCGAGGTTAGCGTGACTTACCCGGGTGCTTCTCCCGAGGAGGTCGAGCAGGGAGTCCTCCTCCCGATTGAGGAAGCCCTACGGGGGATCCAGGGGGTGAAGGAGATGACCTCCGAGGCCCGGGAGGGATCCGCGTCCGTCTCACTTGAACTAATTGCCGGTACCGACCGTATGCAGACCTACCAGGAAATCGACCAGGAGGTCAGCCGGTCCGTACCTTTCCCGACGACATCGAGGAACCGGAGGTCCGGCTACAGTCCCGTGAGCGGGAGGTGATCGAACTCGGCATCTACGGAAACGTCGACCAGTGGACCCTACGCAAACTCAGCGAGCGATTACGGAACCGCCTGCTCGAAAAGGACTCCATCACCCAGGTCGAAATTGAGGATGACCTCGACTACGTGACCCACGTTGAGATCCCCCGGAATCGCCTCCGGGAACTGGGATTGTCCCTCGCGGACGTGGGAAACACAATTGAACAATCAAGCCGGGACGTCCCCGGCGGTGATATCGAGACACAGAACGGACAGGTCCTCCTGCGTCTCAAGGAACGAAAACAGTGGGCCGGAGAGTTTCGCACGATACCGGTTGTACCGACAGAAACCGGGTCATCCCTGCTCCTTGACGATATTGCCAGGGTACACGATGGCTTCGAGGAGACGGCCTTTTACTCACGGTTCAACGGTCAGCCGTCAACGGAAGTGGCAATCTTCCGGGTCGGCCAGCAATCACCGATGGAGGTTGCAACGGCCGTTAAGAACACACTCGAAAACTTTCAGTCCGAGCTACCCCCCGGTGTGCAGACGCGGGTTGATAGCAACCGGGCCGACGACTACGACGAACGCATGTCCCTGCTGCTGGAAAACGGTCTCCTCGCCGTACTGATCGTACTCCTTATCCTCGGAATTTTCCTGGAGTACAAGCTGGCGTTCTGGGTCATGATGGGTATGACGATTTCCTTCATCGGAAGTCTACTCTTCCTGCCCTGGATTGGCGTCAGTCTTAACATGATATCGATGTTTGCCTTTCTTGTGGTCCTGGGCATCGTCGTTGACGACGCGATCGTGGTCGGAGAAAACATCTACGAGTACCGTGAACGGGGCATGGACTTCGTCACCGCCGCCATCAAAGGAGCTCAGGACATTGCCGGGCCCGTTATCTTCAGTATTCTCACCAACATCGTGGCGTTTATGCCCCTGCTGTTTGTCCCCGGTACAACAGGAAAATTCTGGTGGCCGATTCCGGCCGTCGTCATTACTGTGCTGGCTATTTCCCTCTTCGAGGCCCTATTTATCCTGCCGGCTCACCTGGCCCACAGTTCCGAGAACTCCGCAACCGCACTCGGCCGGTTCATCCACCGCTGGCAACAGTACTTTGCCACCAGGTTCAACGATGCCGTTCAGACGTATTACCGCCCCTTCCTGGATCGCTGTTTGCGCTACCGTTACGTGACCCTCTGTCTTGCCATTACGATCCTGTCTGTCGTGGGCGGATACGCAATGAGCGATCACATGGGCATGATCATGATGCCGGAGGTCGCCGCCGGCGAGATCGAGGCCGCCGCTCGGATGCCGGTCGGGACCACCCCCAAACAGGCCGCCAAAACGGCCAACGCGATCACCGAGTCGACCCGGAAGATGTTCGAGAAACACGACCTCCACGAGGTCGCCCACGGGGTCAAGACCAACGTCCGGGGCGGGAACTTCATCGACGTCGAGGTCGTCATGAAGCCCCCCGGCGAGCGGGATATGACGGCCAACGAGGTCATCAAACTGTGGCGCGACGAAATGGGCGAAATCGAAGGGGTCGACCAGATCAGCTTCGAGGCCGAACGCGGGCCGGGCGGCTGGCGCCAGGATATCGAGGTCGATCTCAGCCACAGCGATGTCGAGACCCTGGAGAAGGCCTCCAAAGCGTTCAAAAAGCGCCTCGACAATTACGAAGCCTCCCGGGACGTCACCGATAACTACAACCGGGGCAAAACCCAGCTGGACCTGAAACTCCTGGCCCTGCGGGCCGAACCGCTCGACCACGCGTGTCGCCCGCAGCCGCCGGTCGATGTCCTGCTCCGGGAGTGTCACCCGGACCGTA
>JBDGPI010000160.1:0-3199 GCA_042219765.1 Salsurabacterium abyssinicum (SeqCode) | reverse complement strand
TGAAATCTCACGAAACACTCTTTCCGATATTTTTGAATTAGCCCCGGGTGACAGTCGCAGGTAGTTCCAATCCGTATCCCATCGAAGCCCAAATTTCGTCAATTCCTGGCCCAGGGAGTACCCTTCACAGCTAACAAAGGCCGGGTTTTCCGCCTGATCCAACTGTTCCAAAACGGCCTCGTCAGTCGGGTCATTCGCCTCCCCATTTGAAAGACGCTTCATTCTTTTGAGAAGATCCTCGGGTCCTTCTCGTAGGAAAACATCCGGCTCAATGGTCAATTCATTTCCCCAGTACGTGAGGTAAGCAATTTTTGCCCCATTGCGTGCGGCCGTGCGTAAAAACGGTGTTAACATGGGGTATTGATTTCGAAAGTTCGTTCCCGCCACAAGGATAAAGTCGGAATCCATAAGATCGTTAAAATCAATCGGCGAAACGGAAACGTCCCCGGGATCCGGGTAGGGACTCACAAACTGTGAGTCAAATGAATCATAAAACACTTTTCGGAACATAAATTGTTCTTCAAGTGTTCGATCCGAGGAAATAACTCCCGCCGTTGTATCCGAATCAGCCCCGTCAAAAATTTCCTGAACCCGGTCGAAACGATCAAAATAGGTGTCATCGACCGGCAAACGAACACGATCTTCTTCCAGACTATTGTATTCATGAACGAACCGGGTACGGTCGTCGATCCAAGGCTTGGGAAAGTCGGGATCCTGCTGGGGTCGTATCCGGGTAATGTCCTCCCCGCGTACATCGGCAATTATTGGAGCCTGGATGGGATCCATACCGGAAATGGATTCAACCGGTTCCTGTTCCCAGGGACGGGATTTATGAAGGTACGGCTTCGTGACAATCGTACCCGTGGGACAGATATCGACCATATTTCCCGAAAGTTCACTTTCGAGCTGTCCACCGGGTTGTTTGCCGACAAAAGCATCGTTTCCTCGTTCAATCACTCGAAAATCTTCACGGCCGGCTTCCTCCTGGTAAAACCTCGTACAACGGTAGCACAATATACAGCGATTCTGTCGTTGGGTGAGAAGTTCTCCCAGATCCAACTTCGGAAATGTACGTTTGTTCCCGTGAAACCGGCTGTCCTCGGGTCCATATCCCATCGTATAGTCCTGAAGCGGGCACTCACCGCCCTTGTCACAAACTGGACAATCAAGGGGATGGTTTAGAAGCATAAATTCGAGGATGCTCTTTCTCGTGTCTTCGACCTCTTCACTATCGGTGACAATTTCCATTTCATCTTCAACGCGACGTGTACAGGAAATATCCACTTCTCCATCCATTTCCACCATGCACATACGGCAAGCCCCGGCCAGACTTAGTTCGGGATGGTAGCAGAAATGGGGGACTTCTATGTCGAGACGCCGAAGTAGTTCAAAGACAAGTTCCCCTTCCTCGGCTTCTACGGTTTCACCGTTCACTGTTACTTCAGGCATTGTTCCGTCTCCTTTTAGAAAACCACGAAGTCACAAAGTACACAAAATTACCTTCGTGAGCTCGGTGACTTTGTGGTTTAATTTCTGAGATCACACTCACCGTTCTCAAGGTGATATTCAAACTCCTCCGGCCAGTAATCATACATTTGAAGAACGGGGTTAGCCGCCGAAGGACCGAGTGGACAGAAACAGTTTCCGTCAATTTGCTGAGATATACTCTGCATTTTTTCCAAATCAGGTTGCCTGGCCAGCCCTTCCTCTATTTCGTGCAACACATCCTCCAGCCAGGGAACTCCCTCCCGGCAGGGCGTACACCAGCCACATGATTCATGGGAGTAAAAATGGGCAAGCCGGGTCGCCATTTGGGCATACAAACGTTCTCGTCAAAGACGATGACCCCTCCCGAACCCAGCATCGAATCCACTTCCTGGATCGATTCGTAATCCATGTCCACATCGATCTGATCCCCCCGTATTGGAGGAGTCGAAGAACCTCCCGGAATAACGGCTTTCACTTCCTCACCTTCGACTCCGTCACAATAATCTTCAATAAGCTCTTTACATGTAACCCCGAGAGGGGCTTCGTATACACCCGGTTGATTTACACTTCCACTGATCGAAAACAGTCGAAACCCGGGGCTTTTTTCCGTGCCCCATTGTCGGTACCAGTCCGGTCCGTTTTCCACCAGGAGCGGTACGTTGGACAGCGTTTCCACGTTATTAATCACCGTGGGTTTGCCAAACAATCCTTCCACGGCCGGGAAAGGGGGTTTTTTTCGGGGGACGCCCCGTTTGCCTTCCAAGCTGTTAAGCAGAGCGGTCTCCTCACCAACGATATAGGCTCCCGCTCCGCGGTTTATGTACATGGTAAGTTCCATGTCACTGCCAAAAATTCCTTCACCGAGGTATCCCGCTTCGTACGCCTCTTCAACGGCCGTTTTTATTCGTTCGTACCCCGTACGGTACTCCCCGCGTATGTAAATAAATGCTTTTGTTGCGTCAAATGCGTAACAACTCAATATCATACCTTCGATTAACAGGTGAGGTTTTTGTTCCAGTATGACTCGATCCTTGAAGGTGCCCGGTTCACTTTCGTCGGCGTTACAAACGAGGTATTTTTGCTGGTCACTGTCGGGTACAAAACTCCACTTCATACCGGTGGGGAACCCGGCACCCCCACGACCGCGAAGACCACTATCGTTCACGATGTCCTCAACTTCCTGAGGATCCAGGTCTCCGTTGACCACACTCCGGGCCGTTTCGTACCCCCCCATGTCCTCGTACCCTTCGAGCGTATGGCTACCCTCCTGGTTCATGCCGGACATTAACTGGGCTTCAAATGGTTGGTCCTCGGGAAAATAACAGTCCATAATCATGTTCCATCACCATTTTCGGAGGTACCGTTTTCGGCTCGTTCTCGAAGTTCTTCCAGAAGTTCATCGACGTCATCGGTGGATAAATTTTCATGGTAGGGCTCATCGTTCACCTGGCACATTGGGGCACTACCACAGGACCCCATGCATTCGACGGTTTTCAGCGTAAATAATTCGTCAGGGGTGGTTTCACCGACCTCGATATCGAGCCTCGTTTCAAGGTGTTTTACAATGTCACCGGCCCCTTCAATAAGACAGGGTAAATTATCACAAACCTGTAAAACGTATTTCCCCACGGGCTCCTGGTTGATCATCGTGTAAAAGGAAGCCACCGACCAAATTTCCGACGGGTCGATGTCCATGACCTCACCGATGTCC
>JBDGPI010000159.1:0-3443 GCA_042219765.1 Salsurabacterium abyssinicum (SeqCode) | reverse complement strand
ATGGAGGGATACTTAAATCTACCCGAAAAAACGGAAGAGGTGTTTTTGAGGAAATGGTACAAAACCGGTGACGTCGGGAAACTTGATCGGGATGGGTTCCTGTACATCACGGATCGCCTGTCACGGTTTAGTAAAATTGGAGGTGAAATGGTTCCCCACGTAAAAGTAGAGTCAAAACTCACGGAACTATCCAGGGAAAACGGGGATGAGGACGTTGAATTTGTCGTTACCGGGGTGTCCGATTCGGAACGGGGAGAAAAACTCGTTGTACTTCACACTGACACGGAAATAGAAACGAATGGACTACTCGAAGAGTTACGGAAAACGGACGTTCCGTCCCTCTGGCTTCCCAAATCCCGGGAATTTTACGAAATCGAACAGGTTCCAAAGCTCGGTACGGGGAAGTTGGATCTCCAGGAAGTGAAGCGTATCGCCCGACAGAAGGCAACGTGAAATTTTCCGTTGAACTTCTTTATCAGCGTACATTATGTTTGAATAAGCCCCAAAGAGGGTATTGCCTGATTGATTCTCGGTACCATGAGAGGAGGAAGAGATTTGTAGGGTCTGGTTGTATGATAAATCCAGTAATGAAATGAACTACATACGTCGATACTTGTAATAAGACAACATACATTCTATTACAACGGACACACGGAGGTGTTCGGGAGATGGACATGCCAGATACACCAGACGAGCAAAACTTTGATACGTTGAAAAAGTCGCTCAAGAAAAACCTATTGAGGGACTTTGGTGACGTGTACCGGTGGTTTTATCACAGGGAAGGTCCCGGGGAGAAGCTCGATGATCTCGAGCGAGAGGACCTGGGATACGATTGTCCTCCTTTTACGGGCGTTCGTGAAATGGCGGAAGTTGTCCTGCGTACGGGTTTTGTAGACGAGCCCGCCGCTTAACGATGAGCTCCCCAGCCGGTCTGTAAGTCGAACAGGGCTAACCACGCGTTTATAAAAAGTCCAGGGGGTTTATTGTGGTAGGACATCAGTACCGGTTCGGGTTGTTCGGGAGGACGGGCGAACAGGTCCCCAATCGGCATCAGTAAATGTCGACCCACCAGGTTTTCTTTCCTTCGATACGATTGGATTCGTTCCGCCAGAAAATCCGTGTAAGCCAATGAAGTTTCCTTGATAAGCACCGGGAATTCCTCACCTACAAGCGTATGACAGTAAGGGAGAGCTTCGGGGTGTTGCTCCTGGAGCTGCTTCCAGAAGGACAAGGTATTTTGAAACTCCCCGCTTAAAATAAACATCGGGTCGTTGTCCGAATCGTACTCGGGCAGGTTCCAGGCGCCGGAACGGTCCAGGTTGAGAAAATGAATTTCTCCCGGCGAAACGGGATGTCGCTGGAGGGCTCCCGAGAGGTATCGGATTTTACGGGAGATTTTCACGGCTTCCGGAGCGGCGAGGTCGGATTGCACCATTCCTTTCAGGAGTAAATTCACCCGGTTGACACCGTATAGCAATCGGGCATTCTCAAACGGGCTCGGTCCCCCCGGAAACAGCCCATAGCGTAGATCCCTTCCCAGGCTCAGGGCATTAAACAGATAAACGTAAGAATAAGAAGGACGGGAGAAACGGTTGAGTGTTTCGTCCCCACCGTCATTCATAAAATTTCTGACACGATCCAGGATCCCGTCGGCCACGTCTTCGTTGATATGGCGAGGAAGCATTTTTTCAAGTGGGGGAAGTAGATGCCGGGTATCCTGTGATTTTATTTTACGCCGACCGCGTTCCCAGTTTTCCACCCGGCTAAAATCAATGTACAAACTTAAGTACAGTGCTGTCTGAAAAAGACCGTATGCAAGGGGAGGATTGGCTTCGGTCAGTAACGATTTTACCGTATTTTGGGTCTCCGTAGACAGTTGTTGAAATTGCTCCGTATCAAACAACATGTCGGACATCGGAACCGAATGGGAAATTAACCTGCGCCTCATTGCCCGGTTGTAGGAGATGTCTTCCGGGGACAGCAGGTAATCCCTGAGGTGTTTTTCCTCGGCAATAATTCCGCTACCGAGCAGGGCGAACGTCATTGCGCGAACCGGCAGATCATCAAACGGTTTGGCAAGTTCTTCCATGATTCGTATCCCGGTAGCCAGGGTGTTTTTGAAGAAATTGAGTTCCACACCGTAACGGTCGATTAGCTTCAGGTGAGGTTGTTTGTTGCTAACGTATTCATTAATTAATTCATGAGCCCGTGGCTTTTCATCGGAGAAAAAGTGAATTTGACTCAGGGAACGAACCAGTTCGTGCAAACTGTACCGGGAGGATCGTTCACTCAAGTAGTTGGGATTCTCCCGTAGTGCCCCGAGGACTTCCCTCAACGCCTGCTGTACGTTAGGCCGGTCGTCGATCGTGCGGTGATAGAAATACAGGACTTCCCGGTTGGTAAAATTGTTCAGCATAATTCGACGAAACCGTTCGTTTTCCAGTGTATCGATGGCGTAAGTGGGCTGGTTTTCCTTCCAGATACGATAGCGCCGGGCTTCGGTTTCCACCCGTTCGGGAATTCGGATCTCTTCCAACTCGGAGGCTTTTTCAAGTTCCCGGATTCGGCTCGCGGCTTCCCTCGTGGGCTCAAAGTACTCGTGAAATTCGCTAAACGGTATTAAGCAAAGGTTGTCCGTTTCGTCGTGGGTTTCCCGGTATTCTCGAATGATCTGGTGAAACGGCCGTTCAAAATCAGCCTCAAACGGGTAACTGTGGCGGATAAACTGGAGCCGCCTGACTCCGGAAATCGCAACGATCTGATCCAGGCTATTACTGAACTCATCTCCGTGGTGTTCGACGAAACGGCGGTAGGCTTTCGTTACTCTCGGAAACAGGCCCATGAGAATAACCAGTCGATCCTTGGCAAGGTGGTGCCGGATAAGTTCCACGGCCAGCTGGATCGGTCGCGGGCTGGCATTAATGAAGGCGTAATCCACGTCCGGTCTCCGTGCAAACAACGGAGCCAGATCATCCAGGCGCCGTATGACTCGGATCTTTTCTTTTACCGGGAGATAAGAGCGGAGGGCACGGGTCCAGATTGGATCGACAATGTCACTTCCGTGGCGATCCCTTAAATCGTTAAGCAATCCGGGGTTCTGGGGATCGAGTCCCTGGTGAAGCAGGGAGGCCATCTGTAGAGCGTTGTATAGTTCGGGGTACTGGTGACTGCGGTAATCAATGTCATCCAACAAGTTTCGATTCTCTTCGGAAAACAAATCCGTGGCCGCCTGGTTGACTTCCTGGCTTATTTTGCCCCGCTGATACTGTGAATGAACCCATTGCGGTGCCAGGTCCCTCAGGCGAAGGTAGCCCCGGTTCCAGTGGGCGGGGCGGGAATGGTCGGAAAACACCGCCAGATTGTCCACGAGATGGAGAATTTGGTGTAATGTCGTATCGTCGTTTGATTCCAGTTTTTCGGACGAGTGATGATTTTTTAAGAGG
>JBDGPI010000158.1:0-3337 GCA_042219765.1 Salsurabacterium abyssinicum (SeqCode) | reverse complement strand
TCGACTGGTCCCGGAGGAATCGGGACCCGACTCCCCGGAACTCGTTCTCACCGAACCCCCCTGGATCCTGGCGGATGATGACACTCTGCGACCCGTAAATGCCTCCGACGTAGAATCCCGGCTCCTTAACTCGATTCCTGCGGACGGGCTCAGCGTCACACCGGAGAACCTGGAACAATTCGCCCGGCACATGCTTCCCCTGCTCCAGCAAAACGACGTCAACCTCGACCTCGATCAATCACTCCGATCAACGGAAACACTCGAACCGTCGGGCCGGCTGGAACTGGAGGAAAAACAGCGAATGCTTCTCATACGGCCCCTGATCCAGTACGGGGAATCCGCAGTTAAACCCGGTGGGGAACAACCGGTGCTGACCTACGATAAGGACGACGGTTTCACCACCGTCGAGCGTAAACCCGACAGGGAGACGGAAATTCTCCGTCGTTTCCGGCAGACCGGTGTCGCTGAATCCAAGCAATACGATGGAAAATACTATCCCGAGGATGACCCCGTAGGGTGGATTGTGGACGAATTACCGAAACTTACGGAGGACCGGTTCCAGGTGTACGGGGAAGAATCCCTGACACGGTATCGCCCGCCGAACCAACCCACGAAAACGGAGGTCGTCGTCCGGGGAACCACGGACTGGTTCGAAGTCGAAGGGGAAATCGAATACGAGGACTCAACCGTGTCTCTGGCGGAGATAAAGCAGGCCGTCACGGACGGCAGACGTTTCATCAACCTCGGAGACAACAAGCGGGGTTTGATCCCGGAAAAATGGGTTGACCGGTGGTCCGACCTTTTTGAATGGAGCCGGCCTCGCGGGGACAAATTGGAAGCACCACGGGCCACGGCCGGCTGGCTGGATGAGCTGGTTGAAGACGTCGATGAAGCCACCGTGGACGACGCCTTCCGGGACACCCTCGAACGGCTACGTTCGCTGTCACCCGAATCCTCCCTACCAACACCGGAAGGATTCCAGGGTGCTCTGCGTCCCTATCAGGAGGAAGGTCTGGCCTGGCTGGTTTTTCTTAACGAAGCCGAACTCGGCGCCATGCTGGCGGACGACATGGGACTCGGCAAAACGATCCAGGTGCTGGCATTGATACGGGAACGACACAACCGGGACGGGAATTACCCCTATTCATTGGTGGTCGCACCGCGCTCGGTGCTTCGGAACTGGGAACGAGAAATTGACCGGTTCGTTCCCGGCGTGGACGTCTATCGCCACCACGGGACCGACCGGATCCACCAGCCGGAACAGTGGCCAAAGGCCGATCTCGTGCTCACCACGTACGGGACCCTCCTTCGGGATATCGAGGACATCGAGAACGAGACCTTTGATCTCGTGGTGCTGGACGAATCCCACCGTATACGCAACCCCAACACGAAGCGGGCCAAAGCGTGCCGGGCGCTGGATGCCGACCACCGGGTCTGCCTGACGGGCACCCCCGTTCAAAATACGACGATGGACCTGTGGTCCCAGTTCCAGTTCCTCAACCCCGGTTTCCTCGGGACAAAGGCCGGGTTCAAGCGAGCCCTGGCCCGCCCCATCGAGGAATCACGGGACGAGGGTGCCACCGATCGGCTCCAGTCGCTGGTCCAGCCGTTCCTGATGCGCCGGACCAAGCAGGAGGTCGAACCGGACCTGCCCGACCTGAGTGAAACCACGGTCGACTGTGAATTAACCGGGGACCACCGCTCCGCCTACGAGGAAACCCTGCAACAGTACCGCCGGATGCTGGACGAATCCATCGAGGAGAGCGGGCTCGCCGATTCACGGTTCCTGGTACTGGAGGGACTCACGCGTCTACGTCAAATTTGCTGTGACCCGACGCTGGTCGACGGCTACAACGGAATCACATCGGCCAAGGTTCAAATGTTCGACGAGAAGGCCCGCGAAGCCATGGAAAACGACCACCGGGTGCTGGTCTTTTCCCAGTTCGTGCAATTCCTCAAAATTCTCCGGATACATGCGGACCAGCAGGGATGGAACTACGAATACCTTGACGGACAGACCCGCAATCGGATGGAGATCGTGGACCGGTTCCAGTCCAACGAAAACATCCCGCTGTTTTTTATCAGTCTCAAGGCCGGGGGCGAGGGCCTTAACTTAACCGGGGCCAACTACGTCTTTCTGATGGACCCCTGGTGGAATCCCGCCGCCGAACAGCAGGCAGCCGATCGCACCCACCGGATTGGCCAGGATTCCCACGTCTTCGTCTACCGGTTTCTCTGCCCGGACACTATCGAGGACAAGATCCAGGACCTGAAGGCCAGGAAAAAACAGGTGGAAACCGACCTGCTCGACCCGGAAACCGGCCTATTCAAACAGCTCGACGAATCCGACATCACGTCACTGTTCGAGCTCGAACCGGTTGCGGTGACGGGAGGGTGAACAAGAACGTCAGCGATGAGCGGTACAAACGTTCGGGAATCCCCGAATCGATATTTCTTAATCCGGAGGTACCATGAATGTCTCTTGTTCGCGTACGGATGAAATGGGACCAGGATCCAACGCGAATATGGCGGGACGTGGAGCTGGGTTCGGAGCGCACGCTCGGTCACCTGGCTTCCGTGTTTACCCCGGACGTCGGACTCCTCGACACGGGCCACCTCTGGTTCTTCGGCGTGGACGGAAAATACTGGAATAGTCCGATTATGTACCTTCATCCCATGGATTACAGAGATACAAAAGCAAAAAAAGAAGACCCAATGGAACTGGGTATGATGGTACCGGACGCCGAAATTCACAACGCCGATGAAACCACCTTCGAGGATCTCGACCTGGAGGAAGGGGACCGGTTGACCTACCTGTTTGACTACGGGGACGAGTGGCGGTTCTACCTGATTGTGAAAGAAATCGATCCGGACGGTCCCTTCGACCGGAGTCCAGAAATCACCAAGCGGAAGGGTGGTTACCTCAACCAGTACATGCGAAGTCCGGAGGAACCGCTGGTCTACTCGGAGGAGGAATGGAAGAAGCAAATGGGCTCAAGCGCCGATAACAGCAGTATAATCGAATAAAATAATTCCCTATTACAGATGAAACATCACTCCGCCAGGACGGGCTTATTTAGCGAGTCAATGAATGGCTTGAAACTCGCAACGGGAATGAAGCCACTCCACGGGCTTACGCCCGTGGTATCGGCTTCAACCCAGCTCTCAATCGGGGTGAAATCACTCACCTGAGTATGCCTAATTCACGTTGGCACATCTCTTCATACTTCATTTTGGACATTTACATTCATTACTATCGCCCCGATTGAGGGCTGGATAACCCCATGGGATTCATCCACGGCCTTACAGCCGTGGAATTCTCCTTGAGGGGTTAAAA
>JBDGPI010000157.1:760-4242 GCA_042219765.1 Salsurabacterium abyssinicum (SeqCode) | reverse complement strand
AAATTACCCTGTATGATACCAAACTCAAAACTCACTTTGAAAAATCTAGGCTAGTCGGATCCTACGGACGATAACCCCAGCCGGAAATCGTACGTTTCCGTACAATCGACGGCTGTTCCCGGATCGGTTCATTCACGGACAGACTTGATGTTGTGAATAGGCGGACCAGGTTTTTCTCTACATATTCATCGGGAGGATCATACAAACAGAGGATTCCACCGGTGACGTTACGATTGAAAGGATGAAGACAGCATTACCCCGGTAATGGATAACACGACAACGCCCCCACCGATGGATATCAGGGTCAGGTCGTAGCTTACCGTCTGACCGAGGTAGGCCAGTGCCGGTGAGCCGAGCGCCTGACCGACGCGTACGAAGATTTTACGCAAACTCATTGCGGACGCCCTCAGACGCCGGCGCACGAACGTCACGATGGCGGTGTTAATCGAGGGAAGCAGGATACCGTGACCGCCACCGGCCAGTACGATTCCCGCGATCAACGTTGCCGGGCTGGTACTTAACGAAGTCACGATAAATCCCAGCCCGTAAACCAGGAACCCGGTCGGGATCAGGACCCGTTTTGGCGCCCAGTTTTCGATACGGCCGTGTATCACCGAAACCGCCGCGACGGCCAGACCGACTCCGCCGACGAAGTAGCCGATCGCGCTGCTTGAATACGTGAATTTTTGGGACAAAAAAAACGGGAGCGCCGTGTGCATGTACCCGTACTTCAGCACAAAAACCAGGAAAATACTCACGATCAATACCATGAACCGCGGTTTCGTGAGAAGCGAACCCAGCTCACGCAGGTAGGACTGGTCGCCGGACGAGTCCGATCGCTCCCAGTCCGGTAACACGTAAAGTACCCCGAGTCCCACCGGTATCCCCAGACTGTACAGGGCGAATGGAGCGTACCAGGCGAAGCTACCGAGCCAGCCCCCGAGCACCGGACAGACGGCTCCCCCCAGCGATAGGCAGGCGTCGTGGATGCCCATGTAAGAGCCGGTTTGTTCGCCGTAGTAGTCACCAATCAGGGTGCGTGCCATCAGTGGTAGGGCAATACCGCCGATTCCCTGGAGAACGCGAAAGATCAGAAGGATTTGGAAACTGTTCACGAAAACTCCGGCCGTGCCAAAGATACCAAACACCCATAAGCTTACGAATAACACACGTCGCCGGCCCCAGCGATCGGCCACATAGCCGATGAATGGTGGGAGGATTACACCGGGCAACAGATAGCCCCATACCAGGGCGCTGGCCTGGACGTCCGTCAAACCAAACACGTCCCACACCGTGGGAAGAATCGGACTGATCAAGCCGACGCCGGCCACCGCCATCAGGGTCCCGGCCACGAGAATACAAAACGAAGCACGCAGGTTCGAGGGACGATTCAAACGAGCGACATCCTTTCCGTACCAGTTAGTAGATTCCGTAATATTGTAGGAGGGGAGACGTGATTCGTGATGTCAACCAGCGATTAAGAATTTCGAACAGTTAGTGGCCGAAACGGCTGGAACGGGGATCGAGGTTGGTGAGACCGATCTCCCGGGCGTACTCGATCACGTCCTCGTACTCCTCGCGTGTGATGTTTCGGTTAATCTGTTCCCATCGATCCGGTTTTTCCTCGACTTCCGCCGTGGGATAGTACTGGTCCATGATGTTGACGTAGGTGTCTTGCGGGAGGTGTTTGGCGATCCAGTCGAGGATACGCTTGGAGTCCTCGGTTTCCCCGGGCATGATCAGGTGACGGATGATTAATCCGCTTTCGGCCAGTCCCCGCCTGTTTTTGCGGAGTCGGCCGACCTGCCGGTTCATTTTCTTGATGGAGTGCTTGGCCACTTCGGGGTAATCGGGCCCGCGCATGAATTTCCGGGACGCCTCCGGGCTGTGGAACTTGAAATCCGGCATGTAGATATCGACGAGCCCGTCCAGGATGTCCAGGCTCCACTCCGCGTCGTAGGCGCTGGTATTATAAACGATCGGCACTTCGAGCCCTTTCTCGACGAGGTGGCAGATGGTCTCCACGACCTGCGGTACGACGTGCTCCGGCGTCACGAAATTGATGTTGTGACATCCCTGTTACTGGAGTTCGATGCCGAGTTCGGCGACCTCTTCCGGTGTGTAGGAGTTGCCCTTTTCCAGCTGGCTGATGTCGTAATTCTGACAGAATACACAGCGAAGGTTACACATCGAGAAGAATATCGTGCCGGAACCGTTAGTCCCTCTGAGGACGTTCTCCTCACCGAAGTGAGGGAAGTGACTGCTGACGGGAAGTTCGTACTCGATGTTACACAGCCCGGTTTCACCCCCGAGGCGGTCGACGTCACACTCCCGTGGACAGGCCAAACAATCACGAAGCATCTCGTGCGCACGCGTAATGAGCTTATCCGGGTCGGTGGATTCCAGCGTACGGACGGCACGGGGGACGTAATCATCGTGGGTGTGCTCGGGAGAATCGGCGTTCAGTGTTCGAAACATATAACGGGCTCCCCGTCCGTGAGTGTTTGAACTCCCGTCACGAGACCCCCTGTTTGATCAAACGAATCCGACCAGGTGGTTATTCCATCCGGGTTATTTTGCGACGATCAATCACAACCTTTCTTTAGAACGGTGAATTAATTCGTGAGCGACCGGGTCCTTTCCCGTGAGCCGTTTTTGTGCAAAGTGGCTTTGTAGCGTGGGCGAATTTCATCATAATGTCATGTAAACGGACGATTTACGGAGGCAAGCGATTACAATGTCGGTGCGCGAATTGAACGTATGAACAAACAGGGTCTTCTCCGAAACTGGGGCTGTTTAATCATAGCCGGTTCCCTGGTACTCGTTTCGTTGATCATGGGAGGCACCTCCCTGAACCAGATTCAGGCCTGGGGTTTTATCGTTGCCTCCCTTGGACTCGTGCTGATCTGGGTCAACCGGGATATGCTTTACTCGATTGTTGCGAGTTACCTCTGGTGGGGAAAAGTGGAAGGCACGATCCAGCGTTCGAAAATCCTCACCGGGGAGGAGGGCTTTAAGGCCTGGAAAAAATGGGTAAAGGAGATGTCGGACGAGGAATGGCACGACTGGATTGAAAAGCAGGCGGAGAAGCGCAGTGCCACCGACGAGTACTTTGTGCAGTTGGAGTACGAATATACCGTAAACGACGAAACGTATCAGTCCCATCGCTACTCCACCTACCAGATGCCTCCCAACTTTGATACCCGCAAGGAAGCCGAGAAACTCACCGAACAGCACCCGGACGGAAGCCGGGTGCAGGTTCGCTACAACCCCGCCGACCCCGGGGAAGCCTTCCTGGATCCGGTGGGAAGTTCGATGGAGAAGGGAGCCCTCGGAGTTTCTTCCGCGCTTATACTGATTGGGAGCTGGATGCTGATCGGAGCGCCCGGCAAGATCTGGGCGCTGGTTCTTTTGTTTGGCGGTACGGCGGTTGCAATGGCCGGGGCGGCCCTCAAGGAGAAGCTCCGCGCCGACCGTCGAAC
>JBDGPI010000157.1:0-750 GCA_042219765.1 Salsurabacterium abyssinicum (SeqCode) | reverse complement strand
AGGACACGCGCGGTTCGGGGGAGCATGTTCGGGTGGTGTATCGTCCCTGGATACTCTACGAGTTTGAAGTCGACGGCGATACCTACACGGGCACGGAGGTCGATACCTCCAGGATCAACCGGTCCCATCCCAACCATTCCGAGGTTTTTCTTGAACAGTACTCCGAGGACAGTACCATCGAAATACACTACGATCCGGACAACCCCGACAACTGTATCTTTCGACCGGAGGACGTACCGGCCGATCCCGGCGCGGACGGTTGCCTGCTGGGGACCATCTTCAACATGCTGTTTTGGGTACTGGCGCTCGGTATTGGTTTTATTTTCGTCTGGGTTGTCCTCAGGAACAAGCTCGGCTACGACCTGCCTCCGCTTTCCGTGGAACTGGTCGAAAACTGGCTCAGGGGACTGTTCTACAACACGTTTTAATTGCAGGGAAACGCCGGCCGAGTTCGGAAAGGGATCCCACTCACGGTCGATCGGTTATTTGGACCTACTTTTTGCAATTAGCATGTATGATGAATCGTTCGATCCCGGCCCAATCTAACGGGGCCTTTCCGGATTCAGTTGTGAGGTCACGATCGAAACGAGTCACCGACACGATTTCCAACAGATGACCGCGGATTGGAACAATATCGACCGATTCAATAGTTGGAATCTTCCGGTTGAGTTTTACCGAATGTTCGTGGGGACATCACGGTGAAGGGAGCCGTGTGGAGTATACTGTGTAATAAATGAATTCAACTCAAAC